>JBGSIV010000276.1:0-4595 GCA_041742355.1 Candidatus Zixiibacteriota bacterium | reverse complement strand
GGCGCCACGGGGCCGGTGCCGGCGCCTGCGCCGGTATCCACCGCCTGCGTCGGCTGGTCCGCATGCTGCTTCTCTTCGCGTAGTGTTACCTGGAGCGCCTTGCGCATCTCCTCGGCCGATGCAAAGCGCCTGGCGGGTTCCTTGTCGAGCGCTTTCAGGATGATCTTTTCCAGATCCTTGCTGATTCCGGGGTTGAGTCCCCGTGGCGAGGGCACCTTTCCGTTCAGTTTGGCGTCCCGCAGGATGAACTCGTTCTCCGCTTTGAAGGGCAGCTCTCCAGTCAGCATCAGGTACAACGTCGTTCCGACCGCATAAATGTCGGCAAGGGCGTAGTCGGTGTCCGCGTGCGGGATAAACTGCTCCGGCGCCATGTAGTTCGGTGTTCCGAGCGAGGCGCCGGTCGTGGTCAGGTTTGGATCGGTTTTCCCCTTGGCGATGCCGAAGTCGATGATCTTGACCTGCCCCGACTTGTCGATCATGACGTTGCTCGGCTTGATATCGCGGTGGGATATGCCCCGCTGGTGCGCGTAGGCCAGAATCGCCAGCATGTCGCTGGCGATGCGCGCTCCCACCGCAATGGGCAACCGCCCTTCCGACTGCAACTTCTGGTCGAGCGTCTCCCCGTCGATATACTCCATCGCAATCACGAAGTCCCCCTCGTGATTGAAGAAGTGCTTGATCTGACAAATATTGGGGTGACCGTCGAGGAGCGCGAGCTTGTCCGCCTCCTGTTTGAACCGGTCGGCCAGCCGCGGATCGGACAGAATCTTCAGGATAACGCGGAGATTCGGGACGTCTTTGTGCACCGCCAGGTAGACGCTTCCCATCCCTCCCCGGCCGACCAGGTTGACGACGCGGTAGTTGCCGATGTACTGCTCGCTCATAGCTTCGATGATATCCTGTTGACGGGAGCGCCGCAATTATAAAACCCGGCCGCGCGAGCAGCCGGGTTCGCTATCAAACGGTCATGGTCGTGCGAGGGCTGCGCCGTCAGTCGTTGTCCAGATTGGCCAGCTTGTCCGACTTCCCCCGGTAGGCCACCACCGCCGCGTCGACCAGTTCTTCGACATCGATGCAGTCGGCATTGATCACCAGGTCGTAGTGGCTCGGATCGTCGATATCCGCACCGAAGAGCTTGCGGATGAAGGCCCGGCGCCTCTTGTCCGACTCCTCGATCATCTCCTCGGCCTCGATTACTGTCATGTTCTTGTATGCCTGAAGGTTACGGACTCGACGCTCCATCGGCGCGATAAACCGCAGGTGCAGCCCCTGGCGCGGGCCCAGAATGAAATTCCCGCCTCTTCCCACAAGGACTACTCCCCCCAAACGCGCCATCGAAAGAACCACCTTGCACAGGTGGCGTGTATAATCTGAGCTGTCGATCGCCCGTCCGGTCAGCGCCGACTCCACGAGCATCTGGAGGTTGGACCGGTAGTGCTCGTCGAGCGACTCGATTATCCGGCGCTGATACCCGGTCGATGCGCAGATGGCATCGACGACCTCGCCGTGAATGCGCTGGTAATCCAGTTTGAGAGCCAGTCGCGAGGCGAAGTATGATCCCCGGCTGCCGGTTTGCCGGGAGATGGTGATTATGGGTGGCGGCGCATGCTTGGCCGGCGGCGTCTCAGGCTTGTGTGTCTGATCCCGCTCCCACCGCATGAACTGCCGGTTTATGAGGGCCTCGATTGAGGTCATAGCTTCGCTTACTCCCTGCTTGGTGTACTTGTAATATACTGAATATAATACGGAATCGTACAATTAAAAACGTTGACCGAAATGCCCGATTAACACATGCTTCTGCCGGTGCCGGACCTTCATTATAAACAACGCAGAATTCGGCGCTTCCGATAAAACTGAATCAGCGGCAGAATGCGCTTGACAACAGGACAAAATTAGTTACTTTTTTCACAAGTAAGAAGAACCCTGAGGAACCGAACCGCAATGACCACCACAAATCGCTTCTGGCTCGTGATGGGCCTGGCCCTCGCTCTGACCCTGGTCAGCGCTGCCGTCGCCGAGGAGCCCCAATCGGCTCCGTCGGATTCCACCGGCGAATACTATGTTATCGAGACCCGCCACCGCCTGTTCCCCGAATTCCGCCAAATTGACACGGTCGGGTTCGGCGAGGTCTTCCTTGTCGGCGAAGAGGAGTGGCAGGCAAAAGTCATCATGTTCAACCCCCACCTGGGTATCACCCAGTCGGGCAAAGCCCTCCAGCAGTCGGACACGCTGTACAACCCGGCCGTCCGCGTTCGGGTCGAACAGGCCGACTCGCTGGTGCAGGAGAGCTGGGGTTTCCATTTCACCGATGCTCCGCATTTTCGCCGGACCGACCTGCTCGGGTTCAAGCTCGTGAGCTTCAAGGTCGGCCCCCAGTATATAGCCGCCCCAAAGAAAGACTAGCGTAAAGACAGACCCGCATGAAAACACCGCGATTCCTTCTTCTTTGCCTGGCCGCTCTCGCAGCGGCTGTACTGGCTGCCCCGGCCGCACAGGCCGCCAAGACCTGCTACGACTGCCACACGAAAGAGAAGCAGCTCTACAGCAGTCGAAAAACCATGCACCAGCCGGTGCGCGAGGGCAACTGCGAGACCTGCCACAAGCGCCACGGTTTCGCGCAGGCGCTCATTCTTCAGAATACCACGAATGATCTGTGCTACACCTGCCACGCCGACCTGAAGAATGAGTTCACCAAGGCCCATGTTCATTTCCCGGTCTCCGACGGCAAGTGCTGGGATTGTCACGATCCCCACGCGTCGGACAAGGCGGGTTTGCTGCGCGCTGCACCCGAAGGAATCGATGATCCCAACGCCTGCCTGATGTGCCACAAGAATGAGCTGCAGGCTTCGCTTGACGGTAAAGTGCCCCACAAGCCGTTTACCGACCTGAATTGTGTTGCCTGCCATGCTCCGCACGCGTCGGAAAACGCCGGACTGCTCACCGCGCCGGTCGACCAGCTCTGCGCCTCCTGCCACAAGCCGAACGACGGCAAGATGACCAAGGCTCACGCCGACAAACATATCGCCGGCCTCGCCTGCTCCGATTGCCACTCCGGCCACTCGCAGGACACCAAGGGACTCCTGTCCGAGAACACGCACGAACCGTTCGCTTCCGGTGACTGTGAGACCTGCCACAGCCTCCCCGATGATCAGGGCAAGGTCGCTCTCCCGGAAGGCACCACCGTCAGCGGCCTGTGCACTACCTGCCACAGCGATATCGCCGACAAGACCACGCTGGCCCATCCGCACGACGCCGTCACCGCCGACAACTGCGAAGACTGCCACCAGCCGCACTCCTCCCGCTTCGGGAATCTGCTTGTTTCTTCGGAGAGCGAGATCTGCGGTCAGTGCCACAGCGATATCCTTACCTCCAGCGGCAAGACGCCGCACTTGCCGGCGGTGCTCGGCCAGTGCAGTTCGTGCCACGAGGTCCATGGCTCCGCCAACGCCAAGCTGGTCGCGAAGACCGACGCCTCTCTTTGCCTTGACTGCCACGCCGATTTCAAGGCGAAGCACGATTCATCGAAGACCATTCACGTCGGCGCCGATGATTGCCTGACCTGCCACGCCCCCCATGAAGGCCTGCATGCCGGCATCCTGCGCAAGAACCCGTCGGAGCTCTGTCTCGACTGCCACGCAGTCGACACCGAAGCCCTCTCCGCCGTCACCGGCCACCAGCCGTACCTGGCCTCGGACTGCAGCGCCTGTCATCAACCCCACCACAGCGACACCCCGCATCTTGTGCGCGGCGAGGGGAAGGCCACCTGTGTCGGTTGCCATGCGGATATCGACAAGCGGCTGACCATGACCAATCCCCACCCGGCCGCTGTCGACGACTGCAGCAGCTGCCATGTCCCGCACTACAGTGAGAACACCAAGCACCTGCTGTCGACGCACGAGAAAGAACTCTGCCAGACCTGCCACAGCTACGAAGACCTGAGCATGACCGCCGAGTTCGTCCATACGCCCGCGCGCATGGGCGATTGTTCCGGCTGCCATAACCCCCATGGGGCGATGCAGGCGAATCTCGTTACCGGGCGCATGCGCCGCGTGACCATCCAGGGTAAAGTGATCAGCCAGTTGCCCCAGCTGACCGGCATTTCCTCGGACCTCTGCTTCACCTGCCACGAAGACCTGGCCACCGAGTTCCGCAAGCCCGGTACCCATCAGCCGGTCATGGCGGGGGAATGCGATGCCTGCCACACGGCTCATGGCTCCAGCCACCAGGGCTTTGTCAAGGCTGCCGCCCCCGAGCTGTGCGCCGGCTGCCACACGATCGATGATGCGCTGAACGCCAAACACGAAAACTACACGATCACGGGCGCCGACTGCCTCGACTGTCACAACCCACACGTTTCGGATCAGCCCAAGCTTGTGCGCAGCTCGCTCCACCCGCCGTTTGCGGAGAAGTCGTGCGACGCCTGCCACGAGAAAGGGGCCCAGGGGGAAGCGACGGTCGCCACCTCCATGACCGAGATGTGCGCCGGGTGCCATGAGAGCGTTACCGAAGGCGCCAGCCTGGCCCACCAGCACGTTCCGTTCGCGGCGGGCGAGTGCACCGCCTGCCACGGCGTCCACGCCGCCGACAAAGCGGGC
>JBGSIV010000275.1:0-21854 GCA_041742355.1 Candidatus Zixiibacteriota bacterium | reverse complement strand
GTGACAAATCCTGTCGGTCCCTTATATTAGATCATAAAACTCCACGTTACGGTTGTCGAAAGGGTGTTCCATGGTTAACCGCGTCGAAGTTGCAGTGGTCTGCGTCGTCGTAGTCCTTCTCTTTGGCGCGGACACCGCCCGAGGGCAAGCGTACGAAATATTCCAGCTTGATCCCCCTTCCACGAACTTCGGGAACTTCAGTAGCGCGACAGCCATCAACAACCTGGGCGTGGTGTCCGGCGCCGGATCAGCCCAGTTCACTACCGACATCATGTGCATCTGGGAGCCGGGCGCTGCATACCCGGACCAAATCTACTTTCACGGATACAACCGAACCACTCCCAGAGGAATTAATGACCTCGGGGACTATCTCGGGACTGGTCCGAAGCCGGATGGAACCCACGGCTTTTTTAACGGCATAGACCTCGGTCTCGGCTCCACGGAAGGCATGAACAATCTGGGGCAGGTGGTGGGTTGGACGTATGACAGCCTGTACATTTACCACAACGGCGTCTTCGATTATCTGCCTACAAGCTACTGGGGATCTGAGGCCCTCGCGATTAATGACAGCGGGGTTGCCGTTGGATACTGGTACACCGACTGTACGCAGGACTGTTATGGCGAGGCATGCATTTTCCGCAATGACTCCCTGATACTCCTCGGCACTCTTGGGGGAATTGAGGCCCAGGCGAACGACATCAACAACAAAGGAGTTATCGTCGGCTGGTCATGTGTCGACCTTGATTGCACCGCATGGCGGGGTTTCTTCTGGGAGGATGGTCTGATGTATGAACTGCCGGCCTTTGGCGGACGAGGTTCGGAAGCGCTCGCCATCAACGAATTCGGCGTGATCGTCGGTCAGGCGTACGACGCAGCCAACCAGCAGCAGGCTTTCGTCTACGACACGATCGTGGGTATGCGCAAACTCGCTGACTTGATTCCGGCCGGGTCAGGCTGGGACCAGTTGTACTTTGCGTCGGACATCAACGAGAAGGGACAGATCGTCGGCTATGGGAAAATCGGCGGCCTCGGACGGGCCTTCGTGATGAACCCCGTGCCCGCACTCCGAATCGTCGACACCACCCAGACTCCGCTCGCCGGCATAACCGTCGCCATTGCGAAAGTCGACCACACAGGTTCCGACTTCCTCGAAACCCCTCTAGGCGAATTCACCACCAACAGCGGCGGCCTGATTCCTTTAAGTCAATTGCCTCTGGCGACAGGAGATACGATACGTGTGTCGAAACTTCTCCACAGCCAACCCTTCAGCAAACACCTCGCGCATCTGGGCACGATGTACTCAGTCGGAATCGACAATAAGCACCTGAACGCAACCGGCAACATTCGGTTTGATCGCGTCGACAGCGTCGCCGAACAGATCATCACGCTCCAGCACACGACCGTGTCGTTCAACCTCGTGGCATCGGTTGAATGGGATGCCGAACTGTCCTACATCGCCGGGCTGCAGAACGGCTTCCGCCACGCCTCCAATTATCTGTACGATGTCACCGACGGTCAGGCGCGGTTCGACACTATCGTGATTCTCGATAACAAGGATCTCTGGGGTGAAGCCGATATCCGGATCCACGCCAGCAACATCGAGTGGCCCCGCGCGAACCCGGGGGGTATCAAGTACGCGGGGTGGCATCTGTTCATGCCCCGGGACTTCTTCGGCAACCGTCCTTCGAACATCCAGGGCAGCTTCGACGAAAACCCACTCCTTCCTAATTCAGCGATCTTTGCGCGGACGCTGGCCCATGAGTTCGGACACTTCGGACTCGGATTCCGCGATGAGTACCATTTTGCCGAGGGGACTGTTCGATGCGCCGCAACGCCAATATACGGATTCATGGATAACCAGTACCCCGGACCGCATCCGTATACCTCGGAGATGTCGACGGCCGATCGCTACGCCGGAGCCGATTGCCAGAATTCTGATCAGTGGACCACCCATGGCACTTCGTGCTGGGGGCTCTTCGAAGTCAATTTCGAGGGTACCTACTCCGCCGACGCCATCTTCGCTCCCATAAGCAAACCCGATGAACGCGTGCTCGCGGCGGGAAACGATTACCTGCCGGGTCCAAACAACGATTCGACCAACTGGACGTTCGATGTTGGGGCATTGATCGACTTCCCCATTGCCCACACCGCCCCGGACGCCGCCACCCGCATCATTACCTGCTCCTCGCCGGGCACGCCGACAACACCACTGGGCGGCGTCGACATCTGGGTAGTCCGCCCCGACGGTGCTAATCTGTTTGTCCTCCCTCAGGGGCAAACCGCAGCCAACGGAAAGATCCGGGCGCTGGGCGTAAGACCGGGAGATTCGTTCTATACCTTTGTGGGCGCCTCGATCGGCGTGGGGAAGAGCGCCCGGCAGCCGCTGGCCTATGAGTGGTGGTTTGCCCCCGTTCAGAGTGTCGACGACAGCGAGGTGGTATTGCAGCCGGTTGCCGGGGAGTACCCGCTCGTCTTTGGCGCAGACTACTCCAACGGGGTTACCAGCATCGCGGCGTCATTCCTCAATCCCTTTGCAGCTCTCCCGCAGTTGCAGGTGTTCGGGGAAGACTCGACCATGGGCCCGTTCATCGCCGCAGCGTCGCCGGACCAGTACCAGTTTGCGCTTGGCGCCTTTGATGGCACCGGGGGAATCGTCGTAACCGCGCCCGATGAACCGGCGACGGAATTTCCGATAAACCTCCTCTACAGCATTGTCCGGATCGACTCGACTACGGGTGAGATCTTCTCCGGCGACGGATCGCTGGGGCTCGCTTTCGACTCCGTTACCGCTGAGGACAGCCTCCTGCTGCTGTCGTCGCCGTACCCCATAATCCCCAACGGCCTGGACATATCGGTGCAACAGGCCGGTCAGGCCCACGCGATAACCGGGGCGACAAGCCCTGCGCTCAACGCGAGGCTGACCATTCGCTATTCTGACGATGAGCTGCTCGTCGCCGCAGATGAGGAGTGGCTTCGCATATTCCGATGGGATGAGTCCGCCCGCGTCTGGAACCTCCTTGGCGGACAGGTCGACACCGCCTTCAACGAAGTATCTTCCGCAATTTCCGAAGCGGGAACCTACGCTGCCTTCACGGTGGCCAGCTCGACCGGAATTGGGGATGACGATCCCGGCCAGTCGTTGCCGTCATCGTTTGAACTGGGCCAGAACTACCCGAATCCGTTCAACCCCTCCACGGTTATCGAGTACAGCCTGACCGCTCGTGCCGACGTTACCCTGGCCGTTTACAACGTGCTCGGGCAGAAACTGACTACGTTACATAAGGGATCACAGGCCGCCGGGACATACCGACTCACCTGGGACGGCACGAGCGCCGATGGCTCCGTTGCCGCCAGCGGAGTGTACCTCTACCGGCTTGAAGTCAATGGTGTGGTGCAGACAAGAAAGATGCTGCTGCTCAGGTAAAACAGAATCCTCGCCGTGCAAACCGGCATTCGGCGGTCGGCGGGTCGGCAGCGCAATCAATGAATAGTGTAAGGGTGCGATCGCGAACCAGTCGCACCCTTTTCCTACCGCAGCAGACGCAAAATCAACAGCAGCACGACCGCCCCGATAATCGACATGAAGAACCCCGCCGGCTTGAACTTCGCGTCCCGGTCCTTCTTGCTGAACCGGTCGCCGATGAAGCCGCCGATTATGCCGCCGACTATCCCGACCGCCGTGGTGGCGAAAAACCCCATGTGGTCTGCGCCGGGAAGCACTGCCCGGGCGATCAGCCCGGCAAAGAACCCGACAATGATATACCAGAGAATGTTGAGCATGAACGTCCCTTTCTGCGAGAAGGTTCTCTCCATAATACGCATAGTCCTCCACCCCGCGCAACGTTTGTTGGGGAGGGGTGAAGCAGGCAAATGAAGACGTGCGGTCAGGCTTGCACCCAACCGCACGTCTTGTATCAGCCGTTCTGCCGGTAGGTCAAGCACCGCTCCGGGTGCTTGAGCGAACCAAACACGTCAGGCACGCAGAGCCGTGCCTGACCTACCGGAGCACTATTTCTTCTCAGGCAGCGAGTAATCCATCTGCGCCAGCTGCGAGTACAGTCTCCACCGACGGTCGCAGTCCTGCTGCCCGAGTTCAAGCAGCATCTTCGCCCGCTCGGCATCGATCGCCTTGAGCGAACGGAACCGGATCTCGTTGTAGGCGTACTCGGAGAACGGAATCGACGGCGCCTTGCAGTCGAGCTGGAGCGGGTTCTTTCCCTGCTCGGCCAGTTCCGGATTGTAGCGGTAGAGCAGCCAGTGACCGCACTGGACCGCCTTGTCCTCCTGATCCATCCCGTGGGCCATGTCGATTCCGTGTGCGATACAGGCGCTGTAGGCGATGATGATCGACGGACCGTTGTACTTCTCCGCCTCGACCATCGCCTTGACCAGCTGACCGTGGCTGGCGCCGAGCGCGACCTGGGCCACGTAGACCGTCCCGTAGGACATCATCATGAGGCCGAGATCCTTCTTGCCGGCCGGCTTTCCCGCCGCGGCGAACTTCGCGACCGATCCGCGCGGCGTCGACTTGGACATCTGGCCGCCTGTGTTCGAATACACCTCGGTGTCGAGCACCAGCAGGTTGATATTCTTACCGGACGCCAGCACGTGATCCAGCCCGCCGAAACCGATATCGTACGCCCAGCCGTCGCCGCCGATGACCCACACCGACTTCTTGACGAGGTAGTAGGCGATACTCTGGAGCGTCTGGACCGTTTCGTCGCTGCCCATCGTGGCCAGCTTCGCCAGCAGGGTTTCGACCCGCGCGCGCTGCTCTTCGATACCGGCCTGCTCGGTCTGGTCGGCGTTCGCTATCGCCTCGTACATGTCGGGCACCAGCCGTTTGAGCAAGTGAAGTGCGTAGTCATGCAGCTTGTCGGCCGTCAGGCGCATACCCAGCCCGAACTCGGCGTTGTCCTCGAACAGCGAGTTTGACCAGGCCGGCCCGCGGCCGTCGGCACGGCGGCAGTACGGCGTGGTGGGGAGGTTGCCGCCGTAAATCGACGAACAGCCGGTGGCGTTGGCGCAGATCGCCCGGTCGCCGAACAGCTGCGTCATCAGCTTCAGGTACGGCGTCTCGCCGCACCCCGAACAGGCGCCCGAGAATTCGAACAGCGGGCGGACGAACTGCGAGCCCTTGACTGTGTCCAGACGGAACAGACTCGGGTCATTTTCGGGCAGCTCGTTCATGAAGAAATCCCAGTTCCTGCGCTCGCGCTCGCGGATCGGCGCCTGCAGGGTCATGTTGATCGCCTTGTGCCCCGTCTTGTTCCCGTTCTCGTCCTTTGCCTCGACCGGGCAGGCGTTCACGCAGACTTCGCAGCCGGTGCAGTCTTCAGGCGCAACCTGCAGGGCGTAGTACTTGCCGGCCAGCTGCTTGGTTTTCGCTTCGACATACAGGAAGTCGGCCGGCGCATGCGCGACCTGCTCCTTGTCGAATACCTTCGGACGAATGGCGGCGTGCGGGCACACGATCGCACAGATATTGCACTGGGTGCAGATACTCTTGTCCCACTCCGGGATGTCGACCGCGATGTTCCGCTTCTCGTACTGCGTCGTGGCCGTCGGATACGTCCCGTCATCCGGGAACGCCGAAACCGGCAGGTCGTCGCCGCGGCCGGCGATAATCTCGGCCGTCGTCGTCTTGACAAACTCGGGAGCGAAGCTCGGGACGATCGGGGGCATGCTGAGCTTCGAGGTCACCTTGTTCGGGTACTTGACCTCGGTGAGCGCGCCCACCGCGCCGTCCACCGCCGCGTAGTTCATCTTCACGACCTTCTCACCCTTGGCGCCGTAGGTCTTCTCGATCGCATGCTTGATCGCGGCGATCGCTTCATCCTGCGGCAGGATGTCGGAGATGAAGAAGAAGGCCGTCTGCATGATCATGTTGATGCGGGCGCCCAGGCCGAGTTCCTTGGCCAGTGCGATGGCATCGATCACAAAGAAGCGCGCCTTCTTGTCGATTAGCTGTTTCTGCACCTCGCGCGGCATCGCATCCCAAACTTGGTCCGGGCCGTACGGCGCGTTGAGCAGGAATGTCCCGCCCTCGACGAGAGGGGAGAGCATGTCGTACTTCTCGAGGAACGAGAAATTGTGGCAGGCCACGAATTGGGCCGAGCTGATCAAATACGGCTTGCGGATGAGCTGCTTGCCGAACCGGACGTGGGAGACGGTAATCGCGCCGGACTTCTTCGAATCGTACACGAAGTAGCCCTGGGCGTAGTTGTCCGTGTTCTCACCGATAATCTTGATCGAGTTCTTGTTCGCCCCGACCGTGCCGTCCGCACCGAGCCCGTAGAACAGCCCGCGGAAGTTCTTTCCTTCCAGATCGAAACTGCGGTCGGGTTCGAGCGAAGTATGAGTCACGTCGTCGTTGATGCCGACGGTGAAATGATCTTTGGGCGTCTGCGCCTTGAGGTTGTCGAACACCGCTTTGGCCATGCCCGGGTTGAACTCCTTCGAACCCAGGCCGTACCGGCCGCCCACCACCAGCGGGTGGTGCGCAAACGGCGCGATCCCCTTATCCAGCGCTTCCCGAAGGGCCGCCTGGATGTCGGTGTAGAGCGGCTCGCCCACCGAGCCGGCTTCCTTGGTCCGGTCGAGAACGGCGATGCGCTGCACGGTCTTCGGCAGCGCCTTGACGAAGTGCTCGACCGAGAACGGGCGGTACAGGCGAACCTTGATCACGCCGATCTTCTCGCCCTTGGCGACGAGCGCGTCGACCACTTCATGGACAACCTCGGAACCACTGCCCATGATGACCACGACCCGATCCGCTTCCGGATGGCCGAAGTAGTCGAACAGGTGGTAGGCGCGGCCGACGACCGAGGCGAACTTGTCCATCGCCTTCTGCATGATCGCCGGGGCTGCCGCGTAGTACCGGTTGACCGTCTCGCGGTGCTGGAAGAAGACGTCCGGGTTCTGCGAGGTCCCCTTGATTGTCGGATTGTCCGGGGTGAGGGCCCGCCGGCGGTGCGCCATGATCGTGCCGGCGTCGAGTACCCGCCGCATATCGTCAAATGTGATCTCTTCCACTTTCTGGACTTCGTGCGAGGTGCGGAAGCCGTCGAAGAAGTGCACGAACGGCACGCGCGACTCGAGCGCCCCGGCCTGGGTGATGAGCGCGAGGTCCATGACTTCCTGCACCGAGCCGGCGGCCATCAGGCCGAAACCGGTCGAGCGGGTGGCCATCACGTCGGAGTGGTCGCCGAAAATCGACAGGGCGTGCGATGCGACCGCACGGGCCGTCACATGGAACACCGTCGGCGTCAGCTCGCCCGCGATCTTGAACATGTTCGGGATCATGAGCAAGAGGCCCTGCGAGGCGGTGAACGTCGTCGTCAGGGCGCCCGTCGTCAGCGCGCCGTGCACGGCGCCCGAGGCGCCCCCTTCCGACTGCATCTCGATCACCTCGGGCACGATGCCCCAGATGTTCTTTTCACCCCTGGCCGACTTCTCGTCGGAAATCTCACCCATATTGGAGGACGGCGTAATCGGGTAGATGGCGATAACTTCGTTGGTCGCATGCGCGACATACGCCGCGGCCGAATTACCGTCAATTGTAACCATGCGCCGCTTCTGGGGCCCGGGCGTCTTCGCTTTCTTCTCTTCCATCGATGTTACAGCTTCGTGCGGCATCATAAGACTCCTGTGTATGGCACTCTCTTTTTCCCTTCGGACACCTCTATCGGCACTTACTCCGACCGGGAAAACGTAATATTTTTCTGGCTCTGATACTTGCCTTGTTTGTCTTTATACGACTGCAGGCAGGGCTCGGACCCCTCGAGAAACAGCAGCTGCGCGATTCCCTCGCCGGCGTAGAGCCGCAACGGAACCGGCGCCGTATTCGACAGCGACAACGTCGCAAAACCCTCCCACTCCGGCTCGAACGGCGTGACGTTCACGATCAGGCCGGAGCGGGCGTAGGTCGATTTGCCGGTGCATATCGTTATCACGTCGCGGGGTATGCGGAAATACTCCAGCGACCGTCCGAGGACAAAGGAGTTGGCCGGTATCTCGACCATGTCAGCCCTGACATCATCCCAGCACTCGGGGGAGGGCTGCTTGGGATCGAGCCGCTGGATTCGGGTGAAATCGGGAATCTTGAACTCGTCGGACAGGCGGAAATCGTAGCCGTAGCAGGAGACGCCAAAACTGATGCCCGAGCGCACTTGTTCGGGCGCAAATGGCTCAATCATCTGATGATGCTGAGCCATCTGTATGATCCATCGATCGGGCTTAACCGGCATCGGGCCGAATCCTCTCCTTGTTCATAAATTCACAAGCGGGAAGATACGGCCCTGATTTCTGGATGTAAACCAGAAACTGTGTTTTTTTCAGTGTCGGTTAGATAACGTGAACCCGTGCTTTGTCAGCCGCGAGGAGATCGGCGACCGTGTGTTCTTCGAAAACCGCGACCAGACGATCTTCCGCCGCGCGCAGCAGTTGCCGCAGGGCGCAGAACTCCGAACGCTCGCAGATCTGGTCGTCTTTAATGCACTTCGTGAGGTGGTACGGCCCCTGAATCGCTTCCAGGACCTCTTTCACCGTGATCTCACCGGGCGCTTTGGCAAGGGTGAACCCGCCGCGGACACCACGATGGGAACGGACGATCCCGGCCCGGGAGAGTGACTGGAAAATCTTGGCCAGAAACTTCTCCGGGATGTCTTTAGCCTCTGAAATCTCCGACAGGGGCGTCACAGCCGAGTCATTCCGCTCGGCGAGGTAGAGCACGCCGTGAATGCCGTATTCTTCGGCTTTGGTGAACTGCATGGCTTCCTTCTTTCGCAATGGCTGTCTCGGTTACCTGCCGTCGGTTACCGTAAGGCGACAAGTTGAACCTCATTTGTTCGGTTCAGTATAGTAATCATCGACAGATTAGTCAAATAAAATGTGCTTTAAAAAGGACAAATCTACCGATTTTGTTTTGTCGTAAGTATTGCGCCAAAGCCATTTGACTTTCCGCATGATTGTACTAACTTGCCCGAAAGGAACTTTCAACGGTACAAGGATCGGAAAGATTATGACCGCGGATGACCGGGCCAAACAGCCCGAAAAAGGGCTGCTCATCGTCTACACCGGCAACGGCAAGGGAAAAACTACCGCCGCCCTCGGCATGTGTGTCCGGGCCGTCGGGTATAACTGGAACGTGAGCATAATCCAGTTCGTCAAGGGCTCCTGGAAGTACGGCGAGCTCAAAGGCGTCAAACGCCTCGAACCCAACGTGGAACTCCACACGGTGGGGGAGGGGTTTGTCGGTATCGTCGACGATACCAAGGATTTCGAGGAACATCGGGCCGCCGCCCGCAAAGGCGTGGAATTCGCCCTCGAAACGATTCGTTCCCGACGGCACCGCCTCATAATCCTCGACGAGCTCAACGTCGCGGCGGACCTCGGCCTGGTGACCGACGACGAAATAGAGGAAATTCTCGCCGCCCGCGACGACGCGCAGCACCTGGTCATCACCGGCCGCGGCGCCCGCGATTGGCTCATGGACAAAGCCGACCTCGTGACCGAAATGCGCGAGGTCAAACACCCCTACCAGAAAGGGGTCCTGGCCCAGAAAGGCATTGACTGGTAGACTCATGGGCCGCAAATTCCGTGAACCCGGAACGAGTCCCGGTGTTATGCAGTAATGTCCCGTGAGGGCATGGGTCCGGTCGCCGGATACCGGTGAAGCCTGACATCAAACGCGTGTGAGAAAACAGCTGACGAGGTTACAATGGCGAAAGAATTCGAGTACGATATCGTGGTTGTGGGCGCGGGGCCCGGCGGATTGTGTGCCGGCCTGTACGGCGCCCGGGCCCGGCGCACAGTGATATGCCTGGAAAAATACCTCCCCGGCGGGCAGATCGCCAACACCGGCGAAGTCGAGGATTACATCGGCTTTGACCTGATCGCCGGATCCGAGCTGGCCATGCGCATGGCCGACCACGCCAAGAAGTTCGGCCTGGAAATCGGCTCTGAAGAAGTCGACGAAATCTACAGCGACGGCGACGAGCGAATTGTCGCCTGCGCCTCCGGCAACATCTACCGCGCCAAAGCGGTCATTCTCGCTACCGGCGGCTCCCCCATCAAACTCGGCGTCCCCGGCGAATACGAGTACACCGGGCGCGGCGTTTCCTACTGCGCCATCTGCGACGGCGCGTTTTTCAAAGACCAGGTCATCGCCGTCGTCGGCGGCGGCGACGCCGCGGTCGAGGAAGGTAATTTCCTCACCAAGTTCGGCTCCCGCGTCTACGTCATCCACCGCCGCAACGAACTGCGCGCCCAGAAAATCATCCAGCAGCGCGCGTTCGACAACCCCAAGATGGAATTCATCTGGGACACCGTGGTCGAATCGATCAACGGCGACGGCCGCAAGATTCAGAACCTCACGCTGAAAAACATCAAGACCGGCGCGGTCTCGACGCTCCCGGTCGGCGCCTGCTTCCCGTTCATTGGCTTCAAACCGAATTCTGACATTACTCGCGAACCGCTCCGCAAGGATCAGGGCGGCTACATTATCACTGACGAGAAGATGGAGACCTCGCTGCAGGGGATCTTCGCCTGCGGCGATGTCCGCGCCCAGCTCGTCCGCCAGATCACCAACGCGGTCGGCGATGGCACTACCGCCGCCGTAGCGGCCGAGAAATACATCGAGCAGCTCGAAGACAAGAAGGCGGCTCGACTCGTCTAAGCGGACCGCCCGGCGAACCTTCCGGCCGAAAGGTGCATACCTTTCGGCCTTTCTTTTGCCTGTATCGCGCTCTCTGCAGAATGCTGTATGCACGGTGATGCATGACAGAAGCTGACGAATGAACAGAGAGGCGGCACGGATCTTTGTGAAGAATCATGGCGCGATTGGAACCATCTGACGTAAAAGAGGTTAGTAGATGTAACCACGTTCCCGCCGAAATTCCCGGGCAGGCACAATGTTTGCTCGGATCTATCCTGTACTACCACTGACAAAATTCTGGGAGTGGTGTGCGCTGGACTCTCCAGCCACCTGACGTTAGAGTCGGGCATCCCCCTCCACCACTCCCAGTTTTTTTATTCCCCTTCGCCGTCACGACTCCCTAACACATTCCCCGCGTCGTCCGATATATGGGCTATGGAGCCGACCCGTGAACCGTTGCTGAAGCGAATTGGCCTGGGGCACAAGCCGGGACTCATGGCCCGCCTGAGCCACTTGATCATCGTCCAGGTGTTCATTGTGTTCGCCGCGGTGTTCCTCATCATCTTTGCCCCCCAGACCGATATCGCCCACGATATCAGCACCCGCAGCCAGCAGGCCGCCTTCGCGTCCGTGGCTCGGAGCGTGGGGGAGATGGTCGCCGTCGGCGATGCCCCCAACACACTGCTGAACGCCGACAACGGCCTGGCGGAGTCGCTGCGCGGGACACTCCGCGCCGAGCCGGAAATCCTCAAGGCGACCATCTACCGCCACGACAACCTCGAGTTCTCTCCGATCTTTACGTTTCAGCAGAGCGATGCTTCCGCCGCGGTCCAGGCCTGGGATGTCTCCCGGATGCGCGAAGTCGGCCTCGCCCATGGCGTCCCGACCACGGATCTCGCCTGGCCCGTCTTCCCGCTCTCGATGGCCACGGACTACATCGTCCTCGGGGCGCCGGTGGCGTTCGCCGATGGAACCCACGGCATGCTCGTCGTCGCCTGGGAGCACAACCTGATTCTGTCCAACCGCACCGTTCTGACCTACGCCCTCGTGCTCCTGTTCCTTTGCGCCGCGCTCATCGCGCTCCTGACTGTGTACCTCATCCATCGTCGTTTCACCGAACCGTTCCGGCGCGTTATCCACCGCCTCGAGAAAGCATCCGATGGTGAGTTGTACAGTCTCCTCGAACGCGACGGCGAGGGAGAGCTGACGCAGCTTGAGGAGGTCTCCTCCCGACTGGCGAAGAATCTCTACGACGGGCACCGCCGTCTCGCCGTTTACGATGAGAAGCTCCGCGATGCGAGCGCGTCACTCGAGGAGTCGCAGTTGCTCCTGTCCAGCGTCATCGACCACTCGCCGGTTGGCGTCATCACGACCGGCCCGTCGGGAAGAATCCTCCTGTTCAACCGCAAGGCGGCTGAGATCTTTGGCTGCGACGAACTCAACGCGATGGGCCGAATGGTGGGCGAGCTGTTCGTCAGCGACATAGAAGAACGGGCGCTGCGGCACGAGGGAGAGGCCGACGAACACGGCCTCGAGGTCGTCGGACGGCGCTGTGACGGCTCGCAGTTCGCCGCCAACCTCGTCACCTCCACGCTGCGCAACGATCAGGGCGCCTGCATCGGCTATGTCCTGATCGTCAGCGACATGTCCCAGTCCGACGATTTCCAGGAGATGATGGTCCGGCTCGACCGCTACTATACCCGCGGCGAAATGGCCGGTGAAATTGCCCACGAAATCAACAACTTCCTCTCCATCCTCATGGGGAATATCGAGCTGGTGCCGCTCATCCTGCGCAAAGGGGACATGGACCGCCTCAATCAGAAACTCGACCTGATGCACGGCACGGTGGAAAAGATCGCCCGACTCACCGACGGACTCCTCGACGGCACCCGCGGCGAACCCCGCTTCGACCGCTGCGACGCCAATCAACTCGTACAGATTGTCGTCGCCTTCCTCAAACCGCAGAACAAGTTTGACAATACCGACCTCGTCATGGAACTGTCCCCCGAGGTCCTGCTGGCCGACATGGATCCGGGCCTCATGCAGCAGGTCCTGGTGAACCTCATCTACAATGCCGGCGAAGCCGTCTTCGAGCGCCCCGAGAATCGTAAGATCAAAGTCTCCACCGGGCTTGTGCCGGGTGCGGCCGTACCGACCCTCGAATTCATAGTGCAGGACAACGGCCCCGGCGTGACCCCGGTCAAACTGCCGCTCATGTTCAAGAAGCGCTTCACGACCAAGGCCCACGGCCACGGCATCGGCCTTCTGGCCTGCCGCAAAATCATCACCGCCCACCACGGCGACATCACCTACTCATATGCTGATGGCGCACTCTTTACCGTCACGATTCCCGTCGAACACCCCGTGCCGGCCGCAGCGATGCCCGAACCTGCCCCGGCCACAGCCGACCGCCCAGTCCCCGCCAACTTTTAGTTGTCCCTGCAGTATTGCTTCTGTAGCTTCCCCCTATGGCAGAGCGAGCGGACGGTAAGGCCTCGTGGTTTGAACGCAGAATAACCGTATCGGTGGCGGTGGTGCTGGCGATCGCAGTCGCCGTCTACACCTGGATCGGTATCAGCGAAAGCCGCAAAGACAGTCTCGGCCTGCTGGTGGCTCAGGGAACTGCCTTCACCGAGGCGCTCGCCCAGGCCGCTACCGACGTCATCGAAGCCGAGACGTTTTTCGACTACCTCATCCACCTGCGCTACGAAGAGATCTTCGTCACCCTTTCCCAGATCGAGCTCGACCGAACGACCCCGACGCGGTTGGCGGACGCCGCCGTCCTGCACGATCTCATGGCCATTCATATCCTTGACCTCGAGGGAAATATTCTCGCCTCAGGCGCCATGCCTAACTGGAATCTGCCGCTCCCCGATTTCGTGCTCAACGAGATCCGCGCACTCGGTGATAACCCCCAGACCAACTACGTGCTCCTCCTCGAACCGGCCACCCTCGACCACGGCGCCCTGCACTACTACCTCCAGGTCGCCAATACCCTCGACCGGATCATCGTGCTGGTGGCCGACGCCCAGTACTACGTCGAAGCTCTTCGACAGACTCAGATCGGCTACCTCGTCCAGCGCATGTCCCGCGAACCCTCGGTCGAATACATCATCTACCAATCTTCCGACGGCATCATCTTCTCGTCGCAGCGCACCGGGCCGCTTCTATCGATCGATTCCGACCCGTTCCTGAAAGATGCCCTCGAGTCCGACACGATCGTTCACCGCCAGTACCTCTTCCAGGATCAGCGCGTACTCGAACTAATCCGCCCTTTCGCAACCAGCGAGTATCCCTTCGGCCTCTTCCGGGTCGGGCTCTCGCTGGACCGCTACTACAGCGTCTCGCGCCGCTTCGACATCCAGATGGCCCTCCTGTCGGTCGCCCTCTTCGGGCTGCTGCTGGTCGCCGTGCTCTACATCAACTCCCGCCGGAAACGCCGCGAACTCGGCCGCCGCTACACCGACATCAAATCGCTCACCGATGTCATCTTCGACCAGATGCGCACCGGGGTCGCTGCGACCGACGAGCGCGGGAGGGTGACACTCGCCAACCGGGCCTTTGAGCGGACAGTCGGCGCCCGGGGCGTGCTCGGACGGCCCTGGGACGAGGCGGTGACCATACCTGAGCTCAGCCGCGACCAGCTCCGTCGCTGGATGCTCACGGCCGAAGAACAGGAGGTCACCGTCCGGGTCGACGGCGCGGAGAAGACCCTCGTGCTCGCGGTCTCGCCGATCGGACTCCGACGCGAAGATTCCGGAATGGTAATTGTCATGTACGATGTGACCCGCCTCAAAGAGCTCGAGCGCCGCGCGGTTCGCCGGGCCCGGTTGTCGGAACTGGGCGATCTCGCCGCCGGCGTCGCCCACGAGATCCGCAATCCACTCAACACTATCTCCATCGCCGCCCAGCGCCTGGCCGCAGAATTCACGCCGACCGAGAACCGCAATGAATTCGCCGACTTCACCGCGCAGATCCGCGCTGAAACCAAACGCCTCAACGAAATCATAACCCGCTTCCTGGCCCTCGCCCGCGACGAGAAACGCGGCCGGACGACGGTCGCGCTCGACCGCTTCATCTCGGAAACCGCCGCGTTCCTCCGCATCGAGGCCGACCAACTGGGCATCGAACTGACCGCCGAGGTGGAGCCGGCCCTCCGGATCGAGGCCGACCCGGACAGCCTCCGGCAGATCTTCACCAATCTGTTCAACAATGCCAAAGAAGCCTTGGCAGGCAGGCCGGGGACGCTCCGCATCCGGGCCCACCGGTCCACTGGCGCCCCCGATCGGGCCGCGGTGGTAATCACATTCGAGGACTCCGGCCCCGGTGTGCCTCCTGCCCTGCGCGAAAAGGTTTTCACCCCCTATTTCACCACCAAAGATGCCGGCACCGGCCTCGGCCTGCCGACCGTCCATCGGGTCGTCAGCGAACTCGGGGGAGAGGTCCATGTCGATCCCTCCGACCTCGGCGGCGCCCGCTTTGTGATCACCCTTCCCTCCTGACGCCCCGCCTCTGCCCAGCACGCTGCATTTTGATTGACAAATCAGCCCATTTTCTCCTGTTGAGCCCTTGACAGGATTTGACAGCTTTGTATCTTGCAGGTAATTCAACTACATGTATAGCGGGGCGTACCAGTTGCGGAGGAACTGGGAATCCATTCGTGCATGTCGGCTGAGAGTTCTCGTCGCAATCATCACCAATTCGGGAAAATCCGCTAGGGAGGATCGTGTATGCGTCCAAAGCTACTGCAACTGACCGCCGTGGGGGCTGTTCTTGCAGTTCTGCCACTCTCGACCTCATGGGCCGGAGTGGAACCGCCCGACTACATCGACCACAGCGTCTTCGTGCCCGGCGCGCATCACATCGAGCAGTCACAACCTGAATCAGATGTCCCGGCCCTGGCACCCCTGTTCGATTCACCTCTCGCCGCCTCGGCCAATCCTTACGATGCCCGATGGGACGATCGCTTCGGAATTTCGGGTGTCGTCTACCGCCTGTCGGCTTCTGCGGTTTTCAATGGCGACCTGATCGTCAGCGGGGAACGCCTCTGCATCGACGGCCAGCCGTTCAACAACGTCGCCCGGTTCGACGGCACCTCATGGCAGTCCATGGGTGCAGGACTCACCAACCTCGCCGACTGCTTCTATGTCTTCAACGGCGAGCTCTATGCAGCCGGTTACTTCAGCTCGACCACCGGCGTCGCCCGCTGGACCGGCACCACTTGGGTTTACCTCCCGGTAGGCGGGCAGTCGTTCCACTATGTTCTCGCGGAATTCGATGGATCCCTGATACTCGCGACCGACTATCACATATACCGGTACATCGGCACCACATGGGTAACGATAGGAAGCAAGTACGGCAACGGCGGCGGATCCCGGACCTTTGCGATATACAACGGCCAATTGTACGTCGGCGGAGACTTTGTTGACTTCGATGGTTCGACCGCTCGGGGGATTGCTCGATGGAACGGCACCGCCTGGGAACCGGTCGCCGGAGGCATTCACGGAACGGTCAATCAGTTGCTCGTCCACAACGGCGTTCTCATCGCCGCCGGCGGCTTCGATTCGGCCGGCACCGTCGCTGCCGCCAATATCGCGACCTGGGATGGCTACTTCTGGGGCTACTACCTGTACCCCGGCACGGACGGTCCGATCTACGCTATGTGCCATGTCGGGGATGACATCTATATCGGCGGCCGGTTCTTCACAGCAGGCTCAACCGCCGTCAACCGTGTTGCTCGATGGAGCGGCTCTGAGTGGCTGTCTCTGGGCACAGGCATCTGGGGTGCCTCCACTGGACCGGGATCCTCAGGAACGGTGAGCGATCTCGTCGACTTCAACGGATCTCTCATAGCCAGCGGGCAATTCTGGGGGACTGAGAACGGACGCGCCGCCAATCTCACCCGATGGTCCGAGGCCGGCTGGGGACCCGTGGGGACACTGGTGCCCGGAATGGGCCTTTTCAACTACATTGATGCCATGGTAGTCTACAACGGAAAAGTGATAGTCGGCGGCAACATCACCGGAACAGAGGATGTGCCTTTGCGAAGTCTGGCCGAATGGGATGGCTCCTCATGGGCCGAAGTCGGTGGCGGCATTACCGGCTCGGTTTTTGCTCTCGGTGTCTGGAATGACCAACTCGTCGTCGGCGGTAACTTCTCGGCCGTCGGCGGCATCCCGGCGAGCAATATCGCCCTGTGGGACGGCAGCAACTGGACTCCGCTGGCAACCTCAATGACTCCCGGGGGTGGGGGCGTATCCCTCGTTGAAGACATTGAGGTCTTCGAAGGCAAGCTGATCATCGGCGGCTATTTCACCGGTATCGACGGCCTCCCGATCCGCTATGTCGCGGCGTGGGACGGCGCCCAATGGTCGGCACTTGGAACTGGCCTCGATAGCGCCAGTTCCACGTTGGCGTCTGTTGCTGCACTCACTGTCTACCAGGATCAACTCCTCGCCGGGGGATGGTTCGCGCCGGTCGACGGCACCGGTCCACGCAGCCTCGCACGATTTAACGGCGCCGAATGGGAGAGCTTCGCCGACATTCCCGCCAATATCCTCGATATGACCGTTGCCGACGGCGATCTCATCGTTGCCGGAACTTTCAACACCGTTGATGGCATCTCGACAGGGCGCCTCGCTCGATTCGACGGCAGCACGTGGTCCGGGATGCCTGCGCCTTTCGGCACAGATCCCAGCGGCTTCCGCATCGAGGACATGCTGGTGTATGACGGTGAACTTGTGATTGCCGGCTGGCAGCAGATCGGCGGCGGGCTGTTGTTCGGTCGCTGGGATGGTACATCGTGGCGCACGTTCGGCAGCGGCGTCACATCCGGCTGGAGTGTCGACGCCTTGGTTGAGTGCGAAGGAAATCTCTACCTCGGCGGCCCTTTCGTATCAGTCGGCGGAAAAGGCTCCTGCGGTTTTGCCATCTGGCACGGCGAGCACGGCTGCTGCCTCCTGCGTGGCGATCTTGATGAGTCCGGCCAGGTTGCCATCTCCGACCTGACCTACCTCGTCAACCACCTCTTCAAAGGCGGCCCCGCCGCCATGTGCTTCGAACACGCCGATATCGACGGCGCCGGCGTCATCAACATGTCCGACCTCGTGCTCCTCGTCGGATACCTGTTCAAAGGAGGGGAGACTCCGGACTCCTGCCCGACCTGGTAGCACGCCGTTTTCATTTCACGGACTCGGTTACCGGCGGCCGTCTTGAGAGACGGTCGCCGGTTCGTCTTCCCACCACGGTGTCGCTTCCCGGGAACGCACCAGGCGGCCCGGGCGAGCCTATTCCGCCCCAACCCCCACCAAAAGAAGTAGCTTCCCCATAGAGGGTCTGCGGAACTTCCGGCTCTGAGCGCGGTTGTGTACTGGCGTGAAAGGACAAGAGACTCAACCATCGGAGACACTGAAGTCGTTGTAATCGAGCGGGCGACCGCCGGTATACTGGACCCGAAATAGCCTCGTTTGCGATGTTCGGGGCCGGTATTTCCGTCACATTCTGTCGCTCAAAAACCTTGCGCAAAATTCAAGCGGACGTATATTATCCGATCTTTAATAGCAGGCTGATCCGTGTTTTCGGCCCCGGGCGGGCACTACGCCCCGGCCGATTGCGGGTTGCCTATTAACGTTGTGCCGGTCTTTCACCGGTACGATTTCTGGCAAAGGAGAAAACGATCGTATGAGCGGCAACAGTCTTGATGCCGGCCGATTCCGGTTTTTGGCCGTTCCGGTCCGTGTCGCCCTTCTCGTGCTGGCGACCGTCCTCATCGCTTCCGCAGTGCAGGCCTCCGAGGCCGACATTGTGGTCCCGGACCTGAACCAGGGCAACTTCTTCGGAATGACCGGTCACAACCTCCTGCTCGGAGGCATTTTTGTCTGCATCCTCGGCATGATCTTCGGCTGGTTCGCCTTCGTCGGGCTGCGCAAGCTCCCCGTCCACCAGTCGATGCGGGAAATCTCGGAACTCATCTACGAGACCTGTAAGACCTACCTGCAGACCCAGGGCAAGTTCATCATGCTCCTGTGGGCCTTTATCGGCCTCATCATCATGGTGTACTTCGGCTGGTTGCGCCCGGTCGGTGTCGCCAACCTCATGATCATCCTGCTCTTCAGCCTGGTCGGTATCGCCGGCAGCTACTGCGTGGCCTGGTTCGGCATCCGGATCAACACTTTCGCCAACTCCCGCTCGGCTTTCGCCAGCCTCACCGGCAAGGCGTTCCCGACCTTTGCCATCCCGCTCCGGGCCGGCATCAGCGTGGGAACCCTCCTGATCTCGATCGAGCTGATCATCATGCTCGCCATTCTTCTCTTCATCCCGGGTCACCTCGCCGGCTACTGCTTCATCGGCTTCGCCATCGGCGAATCCCTCGGCGCGGCCGCCCTTCGTATCGCCGGCGGTATCTTCACCAAGATCGCCGACATCGGCTCCGACCTGATGAAGATCGTGTTCAACATCAAGGAAGACGACGCCCGCAACCCGGGTGTGATCGCCGACTGCACCGGCGACAACGCCGGCGACTCCGTCGGCCCGACCGCCGACGGTTTCGAAACCTACGGCGTCACCGGCGTCGCCCTGATCACCTTCATCCTCCTGGCCGTCACCGAGCCGTTCATCCAGATCCAGCTCCTCGTCTGGATTTTCGTGATGCGCGTCCTCATGATCGGCACGAGCATCGTCTCGTACTGGGTCAACGGCATCTGGGCCAAGAACAAGTACGGCGAACTCGCCAAGTTCAATTTCGAGGCCCCGCTTACCTCACTCGTGTGGATTACATCGATCCTGTCAATACTCGTTACCTATGTCATCTCGTACCTGATGCTGCCGGATCTGGGTGGTGACAGCTCCCTCTGGTGGAAACTGGCCACCATCATCTCCTGCGGCACGCTGGCCGGGGCCATTATCCCCGAACTGGTGAAAGTCTTTACCTCGACCAAGTCGCGCCACGTTGAGGAAGTGGTTACCGCTTCCCGCGAAGGGGGCGCCTCCCTCAACATCCTGTCCGGCTTCGTGGCCGGCAATTTCAGCGCCTACTGGATGGGCCTCTCGATCATCGCCCTAATGGCTATCGCCTGGGGCATGAGCACCTCCGGCCTCGGCATGATCATGGCTGCGGCGCCCGTATTCGCTTTCGGCCTCGTGGCTTTCGGCTTCCTCGGCATGGGCCCGGTGACTATCGCGGTCGACTCCTACGGCCCGGTTACCGACAACGCTCAGTCCGTGTTTGAGCTCTCGACCATCGAAACCCTGCCGAACATCAAGCAGGATATCAAGCGCGACTTCGGCTTCACGCCCGACTTCGAGAAGGCCAAGCTAACCCTTGAAGAGAACGATGGCGCGGGGAATACCTTCAAGGCCACCGCTAAGCCGGTGCTCATCGGCACGGCTGTTGTCGGCGCCACAACGCTTATCTTCTCTATCCTCCTGCTCCTGGCGAAAGAGGCGGCCCACCTCGAGGGAGTCCTCACCGTGGAGCAGATCAACCAGGCGCTCCAGATGTCGGGCTACAACTTCTCGCTGTTGAACGCCCCGTTCCTCCTGGGCCTCATCGCCGGCGGCGCGATCATCTACTGGTTCACCGGCGCCTCGACCCAGGCGGTCTCGACTGGCGCCTACCGCGCGGTCGAATTCATCAAGGCCAACATCCGCCTCGATGATAAAGCCCCCAAGGCCTCGGTCAAAGACAGCAAGAAAGTCGTGGCCATCTGCACCCAGTACGCCCAGAAGGGGATGTTCAACATCTTTATCGTCGTGTTCTTCACGACCCTGGCGTTCGCGTGCGTCAACGAGTACTTCTTCGTCGGCTACCTGATCTCGATCGCCATCTTCGGCCTCTACCAGGCCATCTTCATGGCGAACGCCGGCGGCGCCTGGGACAACGCCAAGAAGATCGTCGAGACCGATCTTCGCGAGAAGGGGACCCCGCTCCACGCCGCCACCGTTGTCGGCGACACCGTGGGCGATCCCTTCAAAGACACTTCGTCGGTGGCCATGAACCCGGTGATCAAGTTCACCACGCTGTTCGGCGTGCTGGCGGTTGAACTGGCGATTGAGTTGACCACGGGCACGCGTTTGGTGCTCGCGGCGACATTCTTCGCCATCACCCTCGTGTTCGTGTACCGCTCGTTCTATATGATGCGGATCGGTTCGGGTGCGGCCGCGGTGGCTGTTGCTCGCCCGTCGCAGAACACCGGCAAGCTCGACAAAGCCGGCGCCGCGCACTAGCGCCCGTTCGGACTCGCTCGAACGCGTCGAACAAGATGGAACGCGTCCTGTACGAGCGAGCGCCCAGATACTGTCATCCCTGCGAAAGCAGGGATCCAGTCTTCCGACTTACCAACCGGCCCGCAGAAAGCGGGCCGGTTTCTTATTCAGCTATTTATTGTTGCTGCCTGCGGCAACCGCCGCAGGAGCAACGCGAAGAGCAGCGCCGCCAGCACCGACATCACCGCCCCGAAGACAAACGGCGCCGCCACCCCTACCTGTTCCCACAGCAATCCCGCCGCCATCGATGCCGCAAACGTGCACAATCCCAACGCCATCTGGTAGACGCCAAACGCCGTCCCGCGCTGACGGGCCGGCACCAGCGACGCGATAAACGCTTTCCCCACCCCCTCGGTGAGCGCCATGTACAGGCCGTAGGCAGGGAAGAGGACCCACAGGAGCCGTCGGTCGTCGATCCACCCGAAAGCCGCGTACACCATCGCAAAGAGCACGAACCCGACCAGCAGAACCCGCCGCGGGCCGATTCGGTCACTCACCAGCCCGGCCGGAACCGAGCACAACGCGTACGTCAGGTTGAACGCCGTGTAGAGGAGAATGACCGGCACCGATGAAAAGCCGAGATCCTGTGCGCGCAGAATCAAAAACGCATCCGAGCTGTTGCCCAGCGCAAAGAGCGCGCTCACAATCAGGAAAATCCTGAATTGCGGGTTCAAACTATTCCAGGTGAATCGCGGCAGGGGAGTGTGATCCTCCGACACCCGGCGCTCGCGCACAAACGCAATCAGGAGGCCGACACCGATCAGGCCGGGAATAATGGCGAGCGCGAAAACGAGGCGATAGTTCGACTGCGACGCCGACATCAGCATGAGCGCAATCAGCGGCCCGATCACCGCGCCGAGCGTGTCAAGCGCGCGATGAAACCCAAACGAACGGCCATGGGAGTTGGCGTCGGAGCTCTCGGCGATCAGCGCGT
>JBGSIV010000274.1:0-24237 GCA_041742355.1 Candidatus Zixiibacteriota bacterium | reverse complement strand
TCTCGGCGATCAGCGCGTCGCGAGCGGCCGTGCGAACCCCTTTCCCGAGGCGGTCCGCGAACCGCCCGGAAAGCACTACCGGCCACCCCTGCGCGATCGCCAGCAGCCCTTTCGATGCCGCCGAGAGCAGATAGCCGCCTGCGAGAAACGGCTTGCGTCTTCCCACCCGATCGGAGAACCAGCCCGAAAACGCCTTCAGGAGACTCGCGGTCGACTCGGCGATCCCCTCGATCACCCCCACGATGCTGACCGGCGTCCCCAGCACGCCCGTGAGGAAGAGCGGCACCAGCGGGTAGATCATCTCCGAGGCGATATCGTTGAAGAAGCTCACCCAGCCGAGGACAAACACGTTGCGCGATATGCCGAGCCGTTGGAGGAACATGCCTGAGCATACGCGAGGGCAAATATTCGCGCCAGTAAAAACACGGAAACACCGCGTGGGCACGCGGAGCGGGAACTACAGCTCTCTCAGCAAGGTCTCGAGATCCAGCGACTGCGTGTACATCAGGAGCGAACCGTCCTCCGCCCGCGGCCACTGCTCGCCCGGCCGGTCGCAGTATAACTCCAGACCGTTGCCGTCCGGATCATCGAGGTAGAGCGCCTCCGATACGCCGTGATCGGATGCCCCTCTGATCGGATACCCGGCCTCACGCAGCCGATCAAACGCCACCGCCAGATCCCTCCGGGTAGGGTAGAGGATCGCCACATGGTACAATCCGACCGCGTCGCGTGGCGGCCGTGCTCCGCTTTTGCTGTGCCAAGTATTGAGCCCGATATGGTGGTGATATCCGCCCGCAGAGATGAACGCCGCGTCCGGCCCATATGTCGTCATCAACTCGAATCCGAGCAGCCCGCAGTAGAAGTTGAGCGACTGCTGCAGATCGCTCACTTTCAGGTGCACATGCCCGATCCGAGTCTGCGGGGGGATTGTGTACGGTTGGTTCATGAATCCCCGTCCTTGGCTTTTCGGGATGTACGAACGGCTGGAAGGAAGTCCGTAGGTCAAATCCCTTTTGCTAATGTCCCTTGAAAGACCTCCGACCAGAATACCGGTGTCGGATACTGGTCGTCTGGAGCCCAGAGGGATTTGGCATAGTCATCGCATCTGTCAAATCCCTCTCAACGCCGATCTCCTGGTTAAAAATCTATAGGTCAAATCCCCTTATGATCCGCTCGATGGAATCCGGCCGCACAGGATTTGGCATCCGATGATTGGGTGCGACCGCCCAGAGGGATTTGACATTCGCCGAGGACATGTCAAATCCCACTCAACGCCGATCTCCGTTCCCGCCCGCCGCACTGTATTAGGGGCGCAAATGATACGGCGGTTGGCAAAAGGGATTTGACCTACGGCTACGTGCTTCGGTGCGGCGAGCCTTTGTCGGCATGGGAGAATGTGATTGACAGCGTCTCTCCAAAGCTGAAAACTCCAGAAGGGTTGCGATTACACTCTCGGCAGGAGCAAGTTGGGCCATGTCGATGATTCGCCGTTACTATGATTCGGGGCAACTGTATTTTACGACTCATGTCACGCTCGAGAGACTGCCGATCCTGAGCGGCTCGGAGCGATTGCTCTTAAGCGCCTGGGGGAGAATACGGTCGCGGCGGCGATTTGGTGTAGTCGCATGGGCGATACTCCCTGATCACTTTCACATGATCCTGCTTCCTCGGAACAACGATCTTTCAGAGATCGTCCGAGAAGTGAAACTGTCGTTCTCCAAACGATTCAGGGCGACCCATCCGGCTGCGACAGGTCGTCTATGGCAGTACCGCTTCTGGGACCATGTCATTCGGAGCGAGGGAGACCTGCGGAGACACCTCGACTACATTCACTACAACCCGGTCAAGCATGGTCTGGCACCGACTCCACACGAATACGAGTGGTCATCCTTCGGTTCCTTCGTTCGCTGCGGAATGTACGGAGCAGATTGGGCAAGTTTCGACCAGACAATCCCCGGGTCTGAATTCGGTGAATAGCGTCGCCAGCTCTGCTTTCCGAGTTGTAGGTCAAATCCCTTTTTGAACGGCTCGAGTAAAACCGTCTGCGCGGAACTAAGCCAACGGCAATCGGGAGTGATCGTTGAGAGGGATTTGACAGAAACAACCTCAAATCCCTCTCAACGCCGGACCCCCGGTTCAAAATCGGTAGGTCAAATCCCTTTTTGAGCCGCTTGATGGAACCTGATTGCAAAGGATTTGGCAACCGATGATTGGGTGCGACCAATTAGAGGGATTTGACATTCGCAGAGGCCATGTCAAATCCCTCGCAAAGTCATCTCTGTTGCAAGGGTTAGCGAAGCGATCGCGATCAGCCGTAGGTCAAATCCCCTTTTGATCCGCTTGATGGAACCTGGCCGCACAGGATTTGGCATCCGATGATTGGGTGCGACGACCCAGAGGGATTTGACATTCGCCGAGGCCATGTCAAATCCCTCGCAACGCCGATCTCCGTTCTCGCCCGCCGCACTGTATTAGGGGTGCAAATGATACGGCGGTTGGCAAAAGGGATTTGACCTACAAACTTGTTCCTGCCCCCCCATAAGAAACCGGCCCGCTCGGGAAAGCGGGCCGGTTCGTCATGATGCCTGTCGATGATGAAACACTAATTCCAAATCGCGCTTACGCCGGCACCTGCGCCTTCTTCACGAAATTCTGCAGCCACTCGGTCGACACCGACTTCGGCCGCGTAATCGCCGTACCCAGCGCACGGTTCAGCACCAGCTGCGCGAGAATGCCCGTCGCACGCGAGACACTGAACAGCACCGTGTAGTACTCGAACTGCGTCAGTCCGAACGGATACAGAATCGCACCCGAACCGGCGTCGACATTCGGCCACGGATCCTTCGCCTTGCCGTGCTCTTTGAGCACGCCCGGCACCACGTTGAACACGCGGTTGACCGTCTGGAAAACCGGATCCTTCGCAAGATACTTCTTGCCAAACTCGATAAACGCGGTGAACCGCGGATCGGTCACACGCAGAACCGCATGGCCGTAACCCGGCACCACTTTGCCGCTGTTGAGGGTATCCCACGCGTACTTGTGCAGCTGCTCTTCGGTCGGGGCGCCGCCGAACTTCTCCATCGTTTCCAGAACCCAGCCCAGGCATTCCTGGTTGGCCAGACCGTGCAGTGGGCCCGCCAGGCCGTTCAGACCGGCGGACAGGGCATAGTACGGATCGGACAATGCGCTGCCGACCGTGTGCGCCGAAAACGCCGACACGTTGCCGCCCTCGTGATCGCTGTGCAGCACGAGGTAGAGGCGCATCATCTTCGCGGTGTCGCCCTTCTTCGGCGGCAGGCCGAGCATCTTCACGTAGTCCGCCGACCAGTCGTCCTTATGGGAAGTCTCAATGATGTCACCCTTGTGGTACTTGATCCGGTACACCGCGGCGGCGATTCCGGTGATCGTGCCGAGAATGCGCAGCGAATCTTCCAGCGCCGGCTCCCAGTACACGTCTTTCTTCATGCCTTCGGTATAGCGGCGACGGAACTCGGACTCGCACTCCATCACGAGAATACCGGTATCCAGCATCGCCATCGGATGCGAATTCTTCGGCATCGCCTTGAGGACCTTTATCACATACGGCGGGACCTCGGCGCGGGTGCGCAGCTCTTTCTGCAGCCCCTTGGTCTCTTCTTCCGTCGGCAGCTTGCCGGTCAGAAGCAGCCAGAAAACCTCCTCCGGCAGCTTCTCGGTCAGCTTCGCCACCGGATAGCCGCGAATGATGAGACCCTGATCGGGTTCCACTACCGACGTATCGCAGACGAGGCCCTTGACGCCGCGCATGCCGCCGATCGCCTGACCGATGTTCACTTCCGAAATCTTCAGTTCACCGGCTTCCTTCGCCAGCTTCGTGCGGTCCTCGCGCCATTTCGGAATGAGTTCGCCCAGCGTCTCTTTGAGAGTCTTGGCCATCAGATGCTCCTTTATTACTGTTGGTTCCAGATTTGGATGTGTATGACAAGTCGCATCAGTTCATCTTTCAATGTGAAACTATTCACATTTTGCCGCTCAGTGTAACAACTGCTACGGGGGTTGTCAAGTCTCCGTGAGGGAAAAAGGGGATCGAGGCCTATATTTCGAGAATTTTCCCGGGCCCGAAAGTGCTTGATGGGTCAAAGATTCGTTTGAACTCGCGCATCGCCTCCAGCGTCGAATCATCGAATTCAAGGCCGATAAACTGGCGTTTGGCCAACCCGATCCCGTGCTCCCCGGACAACGTCCCCCCAAGCTCGATCGTCCGCCGCATCAACTCCCCGATCCGGCGCTCAATCTCCTCCCGATCCCCATCCGAACCGGTCATACTAATGAAATTCACATGCAAATTGCCATCCCCCGCGTGCCCGTACGAGTTGATCCGGATCGAACTGGCCGCATTCAACTCCGACACATACGCCACCAGATCCGGGAAACGGCTGTTCGGAACCGCGACATCCTCGGATATCCGTATCGCCGCCATAGCTTTAAGCGCAGTCGAGATATTCCGTCGGACATCCCACAACACCTCCGCCCGCTCCGGGTCGGCCTCGGCCCGAACATAGGCCGCTTGGTTGCCCTCGCAGAACCGGCGGATACGCGCCGTTTCCCCCTCCGGATCCAGCTCCGTGGTCTCGATTAACAGGACCGCCGCCGCCTTGTCGATCCCCTCCGTATGCTTGTACGCATTGGCGACCGAGGCCGCGTCCCCGTCTACATACTCCAGCACCATCGGAATAATTCCCGCCCCGGTGATATCCGAGACGGTCTGCGCTGCCTGCTCGGGGGTATCAAACGCCGCCAGGATTGTCGTCCCGCGCCCACAGGCAGGAACAAGCCGCACCGCAATCCGCGTGGTAATCACCAGCGTCCCTTCAGAGGCGATGAGCAGATCGGTGAAGTTGAACCCGCCGTTCCGGTTGAAGATCCCGGTATCCAGGACCCGGCCGTCAGCCAGGATCCCCCGCAATCCGATCACGTAGTCCCGCGTCACCCCGAACCGCTTGCAGCGAAGCCCCCCGGCGTTCTCCGCAATATTCCCGCCGAGCGTCGATTCAGTGTACGATGCCGGATCCGGGGGATAGGCGAAGTTGAATTTGAGTGCTTCATCCTGCAGATGTTTGGTGATCACCCCCGGCCCGCAGACCGCGATTCGCCACACCGGGTCGACACACAGCTCGGTCATCCGCTCGGTCGACAGCACCAGTTCCCCCATCGTCGGCACACACCCGCCCGACAACCCTGTCCCCGCCCCGCGCCCGACAAGGGGTATCTCATGCTCGGCGCAGAACCGGACAGTCTCGATCACATCCTGCTCGCAGGTCGCAAAAACAATCGCCGCCGGACGTCCCCGGTAATCCGTCGCGTCGTGGTGGTACGCTTCGTAATTGTCGACATCGAGCACAAGGGCATCGGGGGTTGAGAGGAGGCAGTGAAGTGGTTTGAAGTCGTGTGGCATCATGGCTGTGGTTGTCGCTGTGGCTGCATCGCACGTTGTCGGGCACGCTGTACGCACATTGTAGGGCACGACCCTTCAGTGGTCGTGCCTCGCATGGGCTCTGGGACATTCTGTAGGGCAGGATCCCCCAGGGTCCTGCCATTGACCCAAATCGAAACTCGGATCGGTATTCTTCCTGTAGGTCAGGATCCTCGTGGTCCTGACATTAACCTAAACCGACTCTCGGAAACTGTCATCCCGGGCTTGCCCCGGGATCCAGTCCTCTCTGCTCCCCCGTCCCCCTTCGACTCCGCTCAGGGTGACGATCAATGTTGTCATGCTGAGCGGAGTCGAACCATGACACTTGTTTTGCTGCATGCTATGAGCCCCAAAGCTCCTACGGTTCTACAATTGGTCCCGTAGGTCAGGCTCCTTGGAGCCTGACTTCTTGTGTGCTCGAAATGGTCTTGTCAGGCTGCCGACCTACTGCCGTGCAGCCTGTTCTCTTGTAGGGCAGGAGCCCCCAGGCTCCTGCCGGATACGGCTGTAGTATTGCCATGGCGGGAATCTGGGGATTCCCGCCCTACAACTCCCTCAATCCTTCGACCCGCTCTTGTCCTTCCCGGCGGCGTCCTTGTAATCCTTCTTCCGGTAATCGGTAATGTAGAATCCGCTCCCCTTGAACACGATCCCCGCTCCGCCGGTTATTACCCGCTCGACATCCCCTTTGCACTTGGGGCATTCGGTGAGCGGCAAATCGCTGATCCGCTGCATCTCCTCGAACTGGTGTCCGCACTTGTTGCAGAGGTACTGATAGGTCGGCATTAGTCTCTACTCACTCCTGTCTCGTCACAACGGTCGACAAAGACGCATATTGCTTCTACCGCCGAATTTGTTCCAGCCCCGTTTGCAGGCGGCGCAACCCCTCGTTCAGGCGGCTGTCAACTGTAGCATACGAAATTCTGATACAACTCTCCAGCCCAAAAGCCGATCCCGGCACGACCGCCACCTCGTGTTCTTCAAGCAGGTACAGGGCCAGATCCGACGATGTCCGGATTTCGCGCTCTCCCGCCATCCCCCCGAGCACTCCCGACACATCCGGGAACAGGTAGAACGCCCCCTCGCCGAGCGGGCACTCGACCCCTGCCACCCCCGTCAGCACTTCGTGCGCGGTATCCCGCTGCATCTGCAACTGCACTACCACCTTTGCGCGGAAATCCGAGCCCTCCTCCAGTGCCGCCAGCGCGGCATGCTGCGACACCGATGACGCATTATTGGTCACGTGCGACTGCACCAGCGCCATCGCGTCGACTATCCCCTTCGGCCCGACCGCGTACCCCACCCGCCATCCGGTCATCGCGTAGCTCTTGGAGAACCCGCTCACAATAACGACCCGATCGGCCAGATCCGGCGCCACCCGCAGAATGTACCGCATCTGCGCAGGGGGATAAACAATGGCCTCGTAGATATCGTCCGAGATCACCCAGCACTCTGTCTCCCTCGCCATCTGCGCTACTGCCTGAAGCGATTTCTCGTCGTAAACCATCCCGGTCGGATTGTTTGGGCTGTTGATCACGATCGCCCGCGTCCGCTCGCTTATCTGGCTTCGCAGCAACGCCTCGTCGATCTGATACCCCTGACCTCTTCGTGTCGGCACCAGCACCGGTGTCGCTCCGGCCATACGCACCTGCTCGGGGTAGCTCGGGTAGTACGGCGACATCACGATCACTTCGTCCCCCGGCCCGCACGCCGCGTAGAGCGCGTTGAACAGCGACTGCTTCGAGCCGTTGCTGACAATCACCTGGTCGAACGCGTATCGAATACCCTGCGCCGCCGAGACAGTCCGCGCGATCGCCCCTCGAAGATCCCGGAGCCCCGGATTGAGCGTGTACTTCGTGTGCCCCTCGCGAATCGCCCGGATTCCTGCCCGGCAAATCTGCTCCGGCGTGGGGGAGTGCAGCTCCCCGGTCGCCAGCGAGATGATGTTCCGTCCCGCCTGCACCAGTTCCCGCACCCTTGCGAAATATGCCATCGTCCCCGATGGACGCATGTTCGTCATATTAGCCGAGAGTTTCATCCGGACAGAGTACATCCATTATGGGTGATTGGCAAGGCGAAAGCGGGGGAGACGTCGCTCGGGCTCCGGGAGTAGGTCGGGTTCGGAGGGACCGAAGGTCCCGAGAAACCCGACGTGCTCGCGACCGGCAGCCTGGTACCGCGAGGCTTTCCTCCGCGGCTTCGGTCGCCCATCTTCCTTTGATCTTGACCAAAACATCCACTATTGGTATCTTGCGTCAGTAAGCGCAGGGTTCGCTACATCGGCTGGTTTCACCAGCATAGACGCAAGGACTATCTATGAGGACAACCTTCGTATCTTTCGCGTTGAGCATGCTCCTCGCGGGTGCCACATTTGCCGACAGTCCGGTTGCTCCCCCGGCCGCTCAGGGACGCAGCGTGGGCGATTTCCTCACCCCCGATGGCCGCTTCGATCTCGATGCCGCCCGTCGCTCCGGATACGAAGGTTCGCTGGAGATTGACGGCTTCCAGTCGGTCATCGACCCCGAAAGCGGCGCACCCTTATTCCAACCAGCTTCTGCCGCCGACGACCCGGACGACATCTACTGGGACAACACCATCTCTCCGTGCTTCACCAGCTTTGACCGCGAAGTAGTTGTGGCAACCGTATTCGATGGCCACCTCGTCGTAGGCGGGGCGTTCAAGGTCGCGCGTTGTGGTCTTACTTATGGCATTGCTTCTTGGGACGGGTCAGAGTGGTCGCCTCTCGGCGAGGGGATAAGTGGTTATGTCCTTGCCCTGACCGTTTACAACGGCGTTCTGGTTGCCGGGGGGTATTTCTCCACCGCGGGCGGCGTCAGCGCTAACAATATTGCCTCTTGGGACGGGTCTGCCTGGTCGCCCCTCGACGCGGGGACAAACGGTCCTGTCTATGCTTTGGCTGTGTACAAAGATACCCTTGTCGTAGGGGGGGACTTCACCACCGCAGGTGAGATGAACGCCAACAATATCGCTTCGTGGGACGGATCTGCATGGTCGCCCCTCGGCTTGGGGACGAACGGCATGGTACGTGCTTTGACCGTGTATGATGGCGATCTCATCGCGGGAGGAAGTTTCGCGACGGCGGGGGGGCTCACAGCTAACAGCATAGCCGCTTGGAACGGCTCGGTTTGGTCCTCCCTTGGCTCAGGGATGAGTTCATATAGCTCTGTCCTTGCATTGACGGTCCGCAACGACACCCTGATCGCGGGGGGCTCTTTCACCACTGCGGGCGGGACCAGCGCCAGATACATTGCGTCTTGGGACAAGTCTATCTGGTCGCCCCTCGGCTCAGGGATGGATGCCCCCGTCTCTGCCCTCACGGTCCACAACGGCGCTCTGATCGCGGGGGGCTCCTTCACCACTGCGGGGGATTCTGCCGCTAACCGTGTCGCTTCCTGGAACGGCTCGACTTGGTCGCCCCTCGGTTCGGGGATTAGCGGCTATAGTGTCTCTGCCCTAAGCGTGTACGACGGTGCCCTAATCGCAGCAGGTGCTTTCACCGCCGCAGGCGAAATGAGTGCCAGCAACATCGCGTATTGGGACGGATTCGCGTGGGCTCATCTCGGTGGCCCGGGGATGGATGGAGCGGTCTATGCCCTGACGGTATACAAGGGTGCCCTGATCGCAGGGGGAGAGTTCACCACTGTGGGCGGAGTCGGCGCCTATAACATCGCTGCATGGGATGGGAACGACTGGTTGCCCTTGGGCGCCGGAACGGATTATCCTGTTGTTGCTCTGGCTGTCTACGAAAGCGCTCTAATCGCGGGAGGTTGGTTTACCACGGCCGGTGCAGCCAGTGCCAACCACATCGCCTCTTGGGACGGGTCTGCCTGGTCGCCCTTGGACGCGGGAACAAATGGCCCCGTCTATGCTTTGGCCGTGTACAAAGATACCCTTGTCGTAGGAGGGGACTTCACCACCGTGGGCGAGATGAACGCCAACAATGTCGCTTTGTGGGACGGGTCTGCCTGGTCACCCCTCGGCTGGGGGCTAGATGGTTATGTCTTTGCTCTGACAGTCTACAACGACACTCTTATCGCTGGAGGTGCCTTCACCTACTACATCGCTTCCTGGGACGGGTCATCCTGGTGGGATCCCCTCGGCTCTGGAACGGATGGCCCCGTCTTTGCCCTGACAGTGTGGTATGGCAATCTGATCGCGGGCGGGGAGTTCTTCACCGCGGGTGGAGTCAGCGCTCATAATATCGCGTCTTGGGACGGGTCCGTTTGGTGGCCTCTCGGGTCGGGGATGGACTACGCGGTTTGTGCCCTGACGGTCTTCAACGATGCCCTGATCGCAGGTGGGTATTTCGGCACTGCGGGCGAGATAGGTGCCAACAACATTGCTTCCTGGAACGCGTCCTCGTGGACTCCCCTCGGCTCGGGGACGGACTACTCCGTTAGTGCTCTGACGATCTACGACAGCGCGTTGATTGCGGGGGGAAGTTTCTCCGTCGCCGGTGGCAGAGTCTCAGCGTACCTCGCTCAATGGACTAAAGGCCTCGACACCGACACCGACGGCGTCCCCGATGCGGTCGACAACTGCCCCTCCGTCACCAACCCCGACCAGGCCGATACCGACAGCAACGGCGTCGGCGACGCCTGCTGCTGTGCGCTGGTGGGGGATGTAACGAGCGACCAGAAGATCAACATCGCTGATCTCACGTACCTGGTGGCTTCCCTTTTCCGCGGCGGGCCGGGCACCGGATGTCCTACCCACGCTGACGTCACGGGCGATGAGCACACCAACATCGCCGATATCACCTACCTGGTCGCATCGCTTTTCCGTGGCGGCCCCGATCCGGTCGCGTGTCCGTGATCCCGCTCCGGCATCTGCTTTGCTCGAACCAAACAACGAAAGAAGGCACGGCCTGTGGGCCGTGCCTTTCTTCCTCGCAAAGTACCATTCGATTCTACGCCGTCCGCAGCTTGCCCCACGCCCGCTTTCGTCGGGCCTGCCTTCAGCGCCTCCGGCGGACAACCCTCCGCGAACTTCTTGAAGTTCTCGATAAAGAGCGCCGTAGGTCGGGTTCCGAGGGACCGGAGGTCCCGAGAAACCCGACAGCATGACTGCGCGGTCCTGGTCGCAGGTGCCCAATCAGAGCTTGACCAAAGAGTCCACTATCTGTACTTTGCCCTTATAAGCACAGCAGTCTTATCAACTGGTGGCCTCATCAGCGCAGATCCGGGGAGGATCCTATGAAGATGCCTTTCGCGCTCCTTGTCCTCTGCCTGCTCCTCGCGGGCGCTGCCTTTTCCGACACCCCTGGTGCTCCGCCGTACACTCACGGCCGCAGCGTTTCCGACTTTCTCACTCCCGACGGCCGCTTTGACCTCCAGGCCGCGCGTCGCTCGGGCTACGAGGGCCCCCTCGATATTGCCGGTTTCGAGCCAATCCTCGACCCGGCTACAGGCGAACCTCTCTTTGGCCCTGCGTCTCCTGCCGAGGATCCCGACGACATCTACTGGGACAATTCCATTTCTCCATCCGTCGTCGGTATGGGTGGCGCAGTCAGCGCGGCTGTTATCTACGGCAGCAACTTGATTGTCGGCGGTTCCTTCCAGATCGCAGGTGGCGCGATTGCCAACAACATCGCCTCCTGGGACGGTTCGACGTGGTCCCCCCTCGACTCGGGAATGAACTCCCCCGTCCAGGACCTGACTGTGTACAACGGCGCCCTGATCGCGGGAGGGCAATTCACCACGGCAGGTGAAACCAACGCCAGCTACATCGCCTCATGGGATGGTTCGGCCTGGTCCTCCCTGGGTTCGGGAATGAATTACCCTGTCGCCGCCTTGACTGTGTACGATGGCGCCTTGATCGCGGGCGGCAGTTTTGTCCTCGCCGGCGGATCGGGGGCGAACTACATCGCCTCATGGAACGGCTCAGCGTGGTCCCCCCTGGGCTCAGGGATGGGTTACTATGTCGAAGCCTTGACCGTGTACGACGGGGCCCTCATCGCTGGGGGGCGATTCAACAAAGCCGGCGGAACCAGTGCCCTCGGCATCGCCTCGTGGAACGGCTCGGCCTGGTCACCTTTGGGATCGGGAATGGGGGGCACATACCCCTATGTCCATGCCCTCACCGTGTACGAAAGCTCCTTGATCGCCGGGGGTAGTTTCACCACCGCCGGCGGAACAGGCGCGAACTACATCGCCTCGTGGGACGGTTCGGCGTGGTCACCCCTCGGCTCGGGAATGAGTTACATCGTCGGGGTTCTAACAGTGTTCGACGGTGCTCTGATCGCGGGGGGCAACTTCACCACGGCGGGCGGGGCCAGTGCCGACCGAATCGCCTCCTGGAACGGTTCGACTTGGTCCCCTCTCGGCTCAGGGATGAATAACTATGTCGGGGCCCTGACGGTGTACAACGGCGCTCTCTTCGCGGGGGGGCAATTCGGCACTGCAGGCGGAAACACGGCCAACAACATTGCAGCCTGGAACGGTTCGACGTGGTCCACTTTCGGCTCAGGGATGAGTGCCGATGTCTGGCCGCTAGCCGTGTACAACGGTGCCCTGATCGCGGGGGGCAATTTTACCTCCGCCGGCGGCACTAACGCAAACCACATCGCTTCGTGGAACGGATCGGCCTGGTCCCCCCTCGGCTCGGGGATGAATAGCACCGTCTGGGCTCTGACTGTGTACGATGGCGCCTTGGTCGCAGGCGGTGACTTCACTACGGCGGGTGACACCGACGCCAGCTACATCGCCTCCTGGGACGGTTCGGCATGGTCCCCTTTGGGTTCGGGCATGGACGGCTCTGTCTGGGCTCTGACGGTTTTCAATGGCGAGTTGATTGCAGGTGGAAGTTTCACCTCGGCGGGTGAGGCCGGCGCCAACTACATCGCCTCCTGGAACGGTTCGGCGTGGTCCCCGCTCGGCTCCGGCATGGATTACGAGGTCTGGGCTCTAACCGTGTACAACGACGCCTTGATCGCAGGGGGATATTTCACCACGGCGGGCGAGACGGGCGCCAACTACATCGCTTCCTGGAACGGTTCGGTTTGGTCCCCCCTCGGTTCGGGGATGAGTTCCTTTGTCGCTGCCCTGAGCGTGTACGACGATCAGTTGATCGCGGGTGGAGGTTTCACCACAGCGGGTGAGGCCGGCGCCGACTACATCGCCTCCTGGAACGGTTCGGCCTGGTCGCCGCTCGGCTCTGGCATGGATTACGAGGTCTGGGCTCTAACCGTGTACAACGGCCAGCTGGTCGCGGGGGGACAATTCACCACTGCCGGCGGGACCGGTGCCAACCGCATCGCCTCCTGGAACGGTTCGGCCTGGTCGCCGCTCGGCTCGGGGATCGAGGGAACCTATGTCGCCGCCCTGACCGTGTACGCTGGCGCTTTGATCGCGGGGGGACACTTCACGGTCGCGGGAAACAGAGTCTCCGCCTACCTCGCGCAGTGGGCCAGAAGCCTCGACACCGACATCGACGGCGTTCCCGATGCTTCCGACAACTGCCCCTTCGTCAGCAATCCCGACCAGGCTGACACCGACAGCAACGGCGTCGGCGACGCCTGCTGCTGCACGATGGTGGGGGATGTGACCGGTGACCAGAAGATCAACATCGTTGATCTCACGTACCTGGTGGCTTCCCTCTTCCGTGGCGGTCCGGATGCCGGCTGCCCCGTCCATGCCGATGTCACCGGTGACGAGCACACCAACATTGCCGATATCGTCCATCTGGTCGCCAAGCTCTTCGGTGGCGGCGCCGACCCGGCCCCCTGTCCAGTACTGCGGCTGCCGTAGCAGTAGACGCGGCGCCCTGACAAAAATCGAAAAGGGCACGACCTTACGGCCGTGCCCCTTTTTAGCAGGGCGCCCACTTGCCGCCGGCGAACACGAGCTTGTGTTAGATGTCATCCATTACGAGGTAGATCCCCTTGCGATCACAGTACTCGACTATCTGCGCGATGAACTCCTCGATGTAATCCATCCTGACCGGACGAGTTCCCGAACCCGCGCAGAATACGCCATCGGCCCCGAGGGATGCAGGTTCGTCATATTGGCCGCGAGTTTCATCCGGACTGAGTACATCCATTATAAGCAGTTGGCAAGGCGAAACCGTGGGGGAGGCGTCGGCCGTGGGTGAGCACTGTCTGGCGAAAGCGCTTGTGCGAATGAGGAAGTTGGAGTATATTGAACACGTTGAGCAGTTAGCCCGTTCGCGCTATTGGTCATTCCAGAAGGTCTTCTTAATAGCCTGGGAAGGTCAAATGGTCAAATCCACTCTGTTGTCCGCCGGCGTGCTTCTGTTCGCTACGCTGGCGGCGAACGCGACCGAAATTCAGCCTCAATCGTGTGCTCAGGGCCAGTCGGTTCAGGCTTCGGCCCAGAAGGACTTGCCGATCGGAGACTTCCTCGCTCCGAACGGCTCCGTTGATATCAGCGGCGCCCTGGAGGCCGGCTACGAGGGGGGCTTCGACATCGAGGGGCTGAACCTCCAAATCGATCCAACCACCGGTGACCTGACCGCTGCCAGTGTACCCGATGACATCTACTGGGACAACTCGATGTCGTCGTCTCTCCCGGGAACCAATTCGGGCGTCCGCTGTCTGGCTGTGTTCGACGGCAAACTGATTGCAGGCGGGTTCTTCACCGTTGCGGGGAGTGTGCTCGCCAACAGAATCGCCGCTTGGGATGGAACATCGTGGTCGCCCCTCGGATCCGGAACCGATGGGCCGGTTTATGCTCTCACGGTGTGCCAGAATAAGTTGATAGCCGGAGGGAGATTCAGCACCGCCGGGGGTGTTTCGGCAAGCTACATTGCCGCCTGGGACGGCATCTCGTGGTCGGCACTGGGGTCGGGCATGGACAGCGTTGTGTACGCCCTCACTGTGTACGACAGCCTTCCTTATGGCTTGGTAGCCGGCGGTGACTTTGTTACCGCCGGGGGAGTGCAAGTAAACCGTCTGGCCACATGGAATGGATCTTCCTGGTCCGCCATCGGATCGGGGGTCAACGAAACCGTATGGGCACTCTGCGAGTTTGGAGGCCGCCTTGCTGTGGGAGGAGAGTTCACCCAGGGAGGAGATATACCGAATGGCTGCCTCGTATTCTCCGATGGCGCCGGTGGATGGACGTCTCCGGGACAACTACTAAATGGTTGGGTCTCGGCGCTCACTGTCTACGGAGGTAAACTGGTCGCCGGGGGTGGATTTACATATGCCGGGCCGACGTCGGCCCAGGCCATCGCAGCATACGATTCGGTCAGCCAGACTTGGTCGGCCCTGGGAACAGAAATAGGCGGGGCTGTGATGGACCTGGTCGTTAACGGCAATGCGCTGATCGCAGCAGGCGATTTCGACTTTGGCCGGGGCATCGCTTCGTTTGATGGCTCCTCATGGGAGATTCTGGGGCTTGGGACGGACGCCCTGGTCGAGGCACTGGGGAGTTGGGACGGCAAACTCATTGCCGGTGGGTTATTCAGGAGCGCTGGTGGCCGTGACTGTGAGTCTATTGCTGCCTGGGACGGTCTCAATTGGGCTCCGCTCGGGAGCGGCATAACCGGCTATGTCGAGGCTCTGACCGTCTTCGACGGCATGCTTATCTCTGGCGGATGGTTCGGCACGAGTGGCAATGGAATGGCAGACTTCATCGCCGCATGGAACGGCGCCTCGTGGTTGCCCCTGGATACAGGACTGAATACGCCAGTGTTTGCCCTTACTACCTACGAAGACAAACTTGTCGCCGGAGGGGATGGGGTGGCCGCTTGGAATGGAACCTCGTGGTCCACGCTGGGAATCATGGAAGTCGGAGCAGTGCTTGCTCTGACTGTATACAACGGGCAGTTGATCGCCGGCGGCTACTTCACCGAGGCCAATGGTATAACGTGCAATTACATCGCCGCCTGGGACGGCTCGCAATGGTCGCCTCTCGGCTCGGGCATCAACGGACAAGTCAATTGCCTCAAGGTTTTCGACAACAAGCTGTACGCCGGTGGGTTGTTTTCGACTGCGGGAGGGCTGCCTGCCAGCCGAATTGCAGTCTGGGACGGTACCTCCTGGTCTTCTCTGGGATCCGGTATGAATTTGCAGGTCAGAGACCTTGACATTTATGATGGCCGCTTGATTGCTTGTGGGCTGTTCACAACCGCCGGGGGAACAGCCGCTACAGGGATAGCTGCATGGGATGGTTCCAACTGGTCGCCCCTGTCGTCAGGAGCTCAGAGAACCGACTGCCTCGCGGTCCACGACGGCTTATTGTTCGCCGGCGGCGAGTTCACAACGGCCGGCGGCGTGGCTGCCAACCGCATCGCCGCATGGGACGGCTCCACCTGGTTCGGGCTTGGATCCGGCACCGGCTACATGCCGTACGACCTCCTCTCCTATGACAGCAACTTAATCGTCGGCGGGAGATTTGTGCAGGCAGGAGACAAAGTCGCAGTCTATCTGGCTGCATGGACCAAAACCTGCGTCGATCCCGACTGCGACAACATCGAAGACCTCCTCGACAACTGCCCGCTCATCTATAACCCGGACCAGAAGGATACTGACCTCGACGGCATTGGCGACGCCTGCTGCTGCCTGCTGCGCGGCGATCTGAGCGGGGATGGCGGCGTAGCAGTCAGCGATCTGACCTTCCTGGTCAACCGGCTCTTCAAAGGAGGACCCTCCCCGGACTGTCCCGCCCATGCGGATGTCAACGTCGATGGACTTACGTCAGTGTCCGACTTGACCTACCTCGTGACACACATGTTTAAGAGCGGACCGCCGCCGGCTGCCTGTCAGTGACTCCGCGGTACCGACTAACGCGACACTGCAATTGAAAAAAGAAGGCACGGCCCTCCGAGGGTCGTGCCTTTCTTCTGTTCACTGTGCTCACGCGGCAATCATGCCGTCCGCAGCTTGCCCACGCCGTCCTTCGTCGGTCCGGCTTTGACAACCTCTTCCGGACAACCCTCCGCGAACTTCTTGAAGTTCTCGATAAAGAGCGCGGCCAACTGCGCGTACTTGTCCTCGTACGCCTTCGGATCTTCCCACGTATCGATCGGGCGAAGCACCTTGTCCGGCACCCCCTCGCACGTCTTAGGAACGGCAAACCCGAACACCGGATCGGTCCGGAAGTCGACTTTGAGCAACGAGCCGTCCAGCGCTGCGTTCAACAGCGCCCGCGTGTGCTTGATACTCATGCGCTTGCCGATTCCGTACTGCCCGCCGGTCCAGCCGGTGTTCACCAGCCAGCACTCCGCGCCGTATTTCTCCATCTTGTTGCGCAGAAGCTCCGCGTAGTACGCCGGGTGGTGCACCATGAACGGCGCCCCAAAACAGGCCGAGAACGTCACCTCCGGCTCTTTGCCGAGATCGACTTCCGTACCGGCTACCTTCGAGGTATACCCCGAGATGAAGTGGTACATCGCCTGCTCCGGCGTCAGCCGCGCGATCGGCGGCATTACGCCCGAGGCATCGCAGGTGAGCATCACGATATTCTTCGGATGCCCCGCCATCTTCTCCGGCACAGCGTTGTCGATGAACTCCAGCGGATACGCCGCGCGCGTATTCTCCGTCAGCCGCTCGTCATCCAGGTCGAGATAGCGCGACACCGGATCGAACACGACATTCTCCAGGATCGTCCCGAACTTGTGCGTGCACGCGTAAATCTGCGGTTCGGCGGTGGGGGAGAGGGCGATTACCTTGGCGTAACAACCCCCTTCGACATTGAAGATCCCCTCATCGCTCCAGCCGTGCTCGTCGTCGCCAATCAAGCCACGGTTCGGGTCGGCCGACAGCGTCGTCTTACCCGTGCCCGACAACCCGAAAAACAGCGCCGAGTCCCCCTTGGGGCCGACATTGGCCGAGCAGTGCATCGACAGCACACCCTCGAGGGGGAGCAGGAAGTTCATGACTGTGAAGGCCGCTTTCTTGATCTCCCCGCCGTAGCCGGAGTTGCCGATCACACACAGCTTCTCGTCGAAATTGAGCAGGATAAACGTCTCCGACAGCGTACCGTCGATCTGTGGCAGCGACTTGAACGACGGAATCGACACGATCGTGAATTCGGGTATGAAGTGCCGAAGCTCGTCATTCGTCTCTGGCGTGATGAACATGTTTCGCACGAAGAGCGAATGCCAGGCGTATTCGGTGATAATCCGCACCGGCAGGCGATAGTTTTTGTCCGCACCGGCATAGCAGTCCTGGACAAACAGATCGCGCCCCTGCAGGAATCCCTGCAGGCGGTTCCAGACCCCGTGGAACTTGTCGAGGCTGAAGGGACGGTTATACTCGCCCCACCAGATCTTGTCCTCGGTCGTGGGTTCCTTGACGACAAACTTGTCGTTGGCCGAACGGGCGGTGTGCTTGCCGGTGTTGACCGTCAGCGCCCCGCCTTTCGTCATCTTCCCCTCGCCCCGGAACACGATCTCCTCGTAGAGCGCTTCGTCCGGAAGGTTCCAGTAAACATTGTGGAGGTGGATCAGCCCGTGGTTCTCCAGGCCGTAATCGCTCTTGACCGAACCCGCCTCCTTCTGCGCGGGCGTCTTGACATCTATGATGTACTGGGTCATTTCCAGTCCCTCCGGTATTTGCGGTCGCCAATGTAGATTTCATTCGGCGACTCAGGATCGAGGGCCCACTTGATGCGCGCGACGCCCTCCTTGATCTCCTTGATCGTCCCGCAGTAGGACAGCCGGAGGTACCCCTCGAGGCCGAACTCCTTGCCGGGAACCGCCACCACCCGGGCGCGATCCAGGAGCATCTTGGACAGCTTCACCGAATCCTTCTCGTACGCCCGGAAATCCGGCAGGCAGTAGAACGTTCCCTTCGGCTCGATGATACACACGCCGTTGAACGCCTTGAGCTCGTTCATCATGACCTTGGCGTTGTTCTCCAGCGTCAGGCGAAGGCTCTCCACACTGCTCTGCACGCCCGTGAGCGCCCCGGCCGCGGCCGACTGCGCCACCACCGACGGGCACGAGGTATTCTGCGCCGACACATTCACCATCGCCGCCGTCACCGCCTTGTTCGCCACCGTCCAGCCGATCCGGAACCCGGTCATGGCGTACGACTTCGAGACGCCGTTGATCACGATCAGCCGCGAATTGTCCGAATCGTCCTTCGCGTACTTGTAGCAGGGCGCCCACTTGCCGCCACCGAACACGAGCTTGTGATAGATGTCATCCATGACGAGGTAGATCCCCTTGCGCTCGCAGTACTCGACTATCTGCGCAATGAACTCCTCACTGTAGACGGCACCCGACGGATTGTTCGGGCTGTTGATCACGATCGCCTTGGTGTACGAGCTGACCTGCTGCGTGATATCCTCGATCGTCGGCTCGAACCGCCCGCTCTCCGGCGTCACTATCACCGGCACGCCGTAGACCATCCGCACGATCTCCGGATAGCTCACCCAGTACGGCGCGACAATGATCACCTCATCCTGCGGGTTGATCAGCGTGAACATGAGGTTGTAGAACGCCTGCTTTGCGCCGGAAAACACGACGACATTGCGGGGGCCGACAACCTTGTTGTAGTTCTCCTCGGTGTACCGGATGATCGCCTTGATGAGCGAGGGAATCCCCTCGGTCGGCGTGTACCGGATTTCAGCGGAGGTCAATTTCGCCGCGCTCGCAAGCACGGCGTCAATCGGGACCCGACTCTTCGGCTCCCCTGCACCCAGGTGAATCACCGGTTCGCCGCGCTCCTTCAACAGGCGGGCCGCCTCGTTGAGCTTGAGGGTCGGCGACTCTTTGACCTCCCGGGCAAGTTGGCTGATGCTCATTAGTCCTACCCTCGCAAGAGTGTCGCTATGGCGCTGACGTCGACGATGTCGTCGACCGAGCAGCCGCGTGATAAATCATTAGCCGGTTTGGCCAGGCCCTGAATGATCGGACCCGTCGCGGTGGCGTTGGCCAGCCGCTGCGTCAGCTTGTACCCGATATTGCCCGCATCGAGATCGGGGAAGACCAGCACATTCGCCGTGCCGGCGATCGCCGAACCCGGCGCTTTCTTCGCGCCGACTTCCGGAACAATCGCGGCATCGAGCTGGAACTCGCCGTCAACCTTCAGGTCCGGATAATTCTTCTTCAGGATGTCCAGTGCGGCCAGCACCTTGTCCACATCCTCATGCTTCGCCGACCCCTTGGTCGAAAACGACAGCATCGCCACCCGCGGATCCTCACCCAGCAGGAACTTCAGCGTGTCCGAGGAGGAAACCGCAATCGATGCCAGCTGCTCGGGCGTCGGATTCGGCACCACCGCGCAGTCGGCGAACACGAACACTTTGTTCTTCTCACCCCGGTACTCCGGGATCGTCATGAGGAAGCAGCTCGAGACCGTGTTGATCCCCTGCTTCAGGCCGAGACAGTGGATAGCCGCCCGCAGCACGTTGCCGGTGGTGTTGATCGCACCCGCCACCGAGGCGTCCGCCTTGTCGTGCCGCACGAGCATCGCGCCGTAGTACAGCTCGGTGCACATCGCCTCCCGGGCCTGCTCCAGCGTCATCCCCTTGGCCTTGCGCATCTCGTACAGCTCGCCCGCGTACGCGTCGAAATCGGCGTGTTTGGGCGGGTGTACTACCTGCACCGTCTCGAGGTCCAGGCCATGCGCCTTCGCCTCTTTCTCGATCGCGGACGGATTGCCGAGCAGAATCACCTTCGCGATCTTCTCGGCCACCAGTTTCTTCGCCGCCTGTATTGTGCGCGGCTCGGCCCCTTCCGGCAGCACAACGGTTCCGTGTTTCTTCTTCGCCCGTTCCTTTATGACTGATACCGCATCCATGATGCACTCCCCAAAGGCTTTATCTATTGTTATTATTCAGACGGCGCCAGAGCGCCGAGGCTATCGTTTAGTTCCGGGTCGGTCAGGTACGCCTGTATGAAGTTGTTCAACTCGCCGTCCATCACCGCCTGCACGTTCCCCGTCTCGACATCGGTGCGGTGGTCCTTGACCATCTGGTACGGCTGGAAAACGTACGAACGGATCTGCGATCCCCACTCGATCTTCTTCTTGGCGTCCTCGAACTTGGCCATTTTCTTCAGATCTTCTTCCTTCTGCAGCTGGTAGAGGCGGGACTTGAGGACCATGAACGCGGCATCCTTGTTCTTGTGCTGACTGCGCTCGGTCTGGCAGGTCACCACGATGCCGGTCGGGATATGGGTCAGCCGTATGGCCGACGAGGTCTTGTTGACATGCTGGCCCCCCGCGCCCGAAGCGCGGTACGTATCCACCCGCACATCCTCGTCCTTGATCTCAATCTCGATATTCCCCTCGACAACGGGGTAGACATGCACCGAGACAAACGAGGTATGCCGCCGCGCCGCGGCGTCGAACGGGGAGATGCGCACCAGGCGATGCACGCCCGACTCGGCCTTCAGGTAGCCGAACGCATATTCTCCCTTGATCTCCATCGTCGCCGACTTCAGCCCCGCTTCATCCCCCGGCTGGTAGTCCATCAGCTCGATCGTAAACCCGTTGCGCTCGGACCACCGGTTGTACATCCGGAAAAGCATGTCCGCCCAGTCCTGCGACTCCGTGCCGCCTGCGCCGGGATGTATCGTCACAATAGCATCGCGGAAATCATCCGGCCCCGAAAGCAGGGCCGAGGATTCCAGCTTCTCGATTTCTTCGCTGATACCGGAAAGCGCGACCTCAAGCTCGGTCAGTTCCGCGGGATTGGTCTGGGGATCGGCCATTTCGAGGAGCTCCTCGATTGCCGTCAGGTCGGAGTGCAGGCGCTGGTGTCGTTCGATCCACTTCTTGTGGACCGCAGCCTCTTTGAGGATCGCCTGGGCCCGCTGGTTGTCCCCCCAGAAATCGGGGGCCGACGTGGCCTCTTCGAGGGTTTTTGCTTTCTCCCGACGCGCCTCTAAGTCAAAGATACCTCGCTAGTTTTTCGAGGCGCCCCTTGAGGCCGGGAATGCTGTTTCTCAACTCTGCAAGCATCTCGCCGTTTCCTCCAGTAAGAAAGGGTTAAATATATCGCGTTGAATGTACGGGGTCAATCCTAAACCCGACAAAATGTTAATTTTTTCACAAAGTCCCGCCCCGATCCGCACCCGGAAAAGAGAGTTGACAAGTCCATTCGGGTAGGTATCTTGCATACCTTATGAAAGTCAAAACCATCGTCGTTGGCCCCTTTCAGGTCAACTGCTACCTCTACTACGATGAAACCGCCCGCGAGGGGGTCATCATCGACCCGGGCGCCGAAGAACAGGTGATCATCAAAGCTGTCGACAAAGCCGGGTTTCGTCCCTTGGCCGTACTCCTCACCCACGGCCACGCCGATCACATCGCCGCCGTCGCCCCCATTATGACCCACTACCGAATTCCGTTGTTCGCCGGCAAGGGAGAGGAAGTCTTGCTGGCCGACCCGAGCCTCAATATGTCGACTTTTGTGGGCAACCCGCTCACCGCCCCGACCCCCGACACCCTCCTGAAAGACAACGAACTGGTCCAGCTCGGCCCGATCGAACTGCGGGTTCTGGCCACGCCCGGCCATTCGCCCGGCGGGATCTGCTACCTCGATGAACGCGCCGGCAACCTCTTCTGCGGCGATACCCTGTTCTGGGGCTCCGTCGGACGGACCGACTTCCCCGGCTGCTCCCACGAACAGCTCATCGACTCCATCGAACGCCAGCTCCTCACCCTGCCCCCCGGCGTGACCTGCTTCCCGGGCCACGGCCCGTCGACCACCATCGGCGGCGAGAAGACCAATAACCCCTTCCTTTCAGGCGGTCACATTGTCTGACATTCGGATCCAGCCGCTCGACACCCCGCAGTTGAGCGACTTCCACATGCACTGCGACTACTCGGTCGACGCCATCGGTGCCATCCGCGACTACTGCGAGGCCTCCCTGAAGCGCCGCCTCGCGGAAATCTGCTTCACCACCCACTACGACATGAACCCGGCCTCCGATGCGATCGACTGCTATATCCTGATCAACGGCAAACGTATGCGCACCTCCCCCGATATGCTCGCGCCGTATGTCGACGATGTCCTGCGCGCGCACGACGAATTCTACCCCCACGGTCTCACCGTCAAACTCGGCGTCGAAATCGGCTGGTGGCCCGGGTGCGAGGAATCCGTCATCGAAGTGAGGAAGAAGTACCCCTTCGACTACATCCTCTGCGGCATCCACGACGTCGGCGATGTCTGCATCTGCTCCCGTGACATCGAACGCCACCTCGGCCGCGCCACCCCCGAGTGGCTGGTCGAGGAGTATTTCCGCCAGGCCGCCGCCGCCGCCCGCACCGGCCTCTTCAGCGCCATCGCCCACCTCACCTACTACCGGCGCTACGGCGAGGCCCACTACGGCCCTGTCCTCGGCACCCTGCACCAGCAGTACCTCCCGGCCCTCTTCGATGCCTGCGTCGCCACCGATACGGCCCTCGAAATCAACACCTCCGCCATCCGCCACGGCTTGAAGGACTACTATCCCACCCCCTCGATAGTCCATGCCGCCCGCCGCGCCGGCGTCCGCATCGAACGACTCGGCTCCGATTCCCACAAACCCGAACAGGTTGGCCTGGATTTCGATGCCGCCGCGCCCCTGATCGCCCACACCGCGCCGTATTACGGGGAGTAGGCAACGGGCATGACGGCCGCTAAAGCGAAGAGGCTCCCGCGCTCGTTCTACGCCCGTCCCACCCTTGAGGTCGCCCCCGACCTCCTCGGCAAATTCATCGTTTACAACTCCCCCGACGGCCCCCTCGTCGCCCGCATTACCGAAACCGAGGCCTACGTTGGTGAGGATGATCCGGCCTGCCACGCCCACCGTGGGCGCACTCTGCGCAACGACGTCATGTTCGGCCCCCCCGGGTTCAGCTACATCTACTTCATCTACGGCGTCTACTACTGCCTCAATTTCGTAACTGAGCCTGCGGGCCGCGCCGCCGCTGTCCTCCTGCGCGCCGCCGAGCCGGTCGAAGGCATCGAACTCATGCGCGCCCGCGCCACCAGCACGAAGATCCACCAGATCCTCAACGGCCCGGGGAAGTTCTGCCGCGCCTTCGACTTGAACAGGGAGCAAAACAACCTTGATCTGACCGGCAACATACTGTATCTTGAAGACCGGAATTTCCGTGTTGCGGAAATCGGCACTTCGGCCCGCATCGGGATCCGCACCGCTACCGACCGGCCGTGGCGCTTCTACGACAAGAACGCCGCCTCCGTGTCAAGACCCGGATAACTGCTCGAGAGAGGAACGTATCGTGGCAAAAACCACCCGCGCCAGGACCATTGGCGCACCCGAAAAACCAAGGCAAAAAAGGCCGAACGCATCCAACCTCGTGTCGTTCAAAGACCGCACCATTCCCATTTCCGTCTTCGGCAACGTCATGAAGCAGTTCGATGCCGCGGCCGCCAAACTCAACCTCGAGACCGACCTGCTCAACTTCATAAAACTCCCCCGCCGCAGCACCATGATGAACCTGCCCTGCCGCATGGACGATGGCTCCTGGCGCATGTTCACCGCCTACCGCGTTCAGCACTCGGTCGCCCGGGGGCCGGCCAAAGGCGGCATCCGCTACCACCCCGATGTTACCCTCGACGAGGTCCAGGCCCTCGCCTCCTGGATGACCTGGAAGTGCGCCGTGGTCAACATCCCGTTCGGCGGCGGCAAAGGCGGGGTTGTGTGCGACCCGACCAAACTTTCCCCCAGCGAACTCGAACGCCTCACCCGGCGCTACGCCGCCGACATGGCCGACCTCTTCGGCCCTGAAACCGATGTCCCGGCGCCCGATGTCGGCACCGGCCCGCAGGTAATGGCTTGGTTCATGGACACCTATTCCATGCGCGCCGCCCACGCTGTCCCGGGCGTCGTCACCGGCA
>JBGSIV010000273.1:0-11413 GCA_041742355.1 Candidatus Zixiibacteriota bacterium | reverse complement strand
TCCCCTTGATGCCCTCGACCATCGCGGCCAGTGCGCTGATCATCCCGCTCGCCTCGTACGGCAGGAAGAGCTTGTTCGCCGGGTTCTCGGCCAGCTTCGGAAGCATCTCGAGGTACTTGAGCGTGATCAGCTTGTCGTCGGGCGCACCGGCATGAATCGCGTTGAAAACATTGGAGATCGCCTGCGACTCACCCTCGGCCACCGCGATCTGACGGTACTTCTCGGCATCCGCCTTCGTGCGCACTGCCGTGGCGTACCCCTCGGCCTCGAGGATCGCCCCCTGCTTGGTCCCCTCCGCCTTGGCGATCGCTGCCTGCCGCAGCGCCTCGGCCTCGAGAATGGTCGCGCGCTTCTCGCGCTCGGCCTTCATCTGACGGCTCATCGCGTCCGTGATGTCGGCCGGGGGATCGATCCGCTGCAGCTCGACCCGGTTGATCTTGACACCCCACTTGTCGGTGGCGTCGTCGAGCACATCGCGGAGTTGGCTGTTGATCTTGTCGCGCGACGACAGGCAGGCATCGAGATCCATCTCGCCGATCACGTTGCGCAGGTTCGTCTGCGCCAGCTTGGTCGCGGCATGAATGTAGTTCGAAATCTCGTAGAACGCCCGCACCGGGTCGGTCACCTGCGCCCAGATGACCGCGTCGACATCGACCCCGACATTGTCCTGCGTGATCACCATCTGCGGGGGAACATCGAGAACCACCTCGCGCATGTCGATCTTGACGACCGTGTCGAAGAGCGGGACAATCATGTTGAGCCCCGGATCGAGGATGCGCTGAAACTTGCCGAGGCGCTCAACCAGGCCGCGCTCGTACGGGCGCACAATGCGCACCGAGAGCGAGACGATGATGAACGAGAAGACCACGGCGACAATGAGGAAGACGACAACTGGGTTCATGGTTTACCTTTCTCTATGGTCCCGGCCGCACGGCGGCGGGAAAAGCGAATTCTCGGTAATACGTGCGCTGCCCGGCGACTCACTCCGGTTCGTCGACTACCAGGCGGTTGCCGTTGACCGCCACCACCCGAACGCGGTCTTTGGCGGCAAACGGACGTTTGGCCATCGCCCGCCAGGTTTCGCCATCGAGCGTAACCTGGCCGCCGGTATCCGGCTCGATATCCCGGCTGACCAGCGCAATGCGACCGATCAGGCGATCGACATTGGATTTGACCGGTGAGGGTTTGGTGATTCGCTTGGCGAGCGGGCGCATCGTCGGCAGGATGACAAGCGATGCCGCGACGAAGATCCCCATCTGCCAGTAATACTCTGCCGGGTTGAACTGGCCGTAAATCCCCGCGATCGCCGCCGCAACAGCGAAGCCGGCGAAAATCAGGCCGGGCGCGAGGATCTCAAGAATGAGGAAGACGACCGCCGCCGCCATCCAGATCCAGAACATGGTCGACATCGGCTGTTGCTCCTTTCACGGGTGTAACATGGCCGCCCTGCGGCGGCAACCACAGGTAAATACTCGCCACGGAAGGCGGTATTCAACAAAAACACGGAGCATCGATCGACACGGGGAATGACCGATGCCTTAGCACCTGTACGCGATCAGGAGAAGTGAAATGGAGTATTATTGGGTAGAAGATATAGCCGACAATGGCAACGTCCAACCCACCTATATGCGGCTCAACAACTTATGCCGCTGGCAGGTACAGGTTCCGCGTGTCCGAACCGCCCCGCACCATTGCGTACCGTCGCGGCAGTGCGTATATGAGGCAATAACCGGAAGGCGGCACAAGCGTTCCGGGGCGACCTAACTCTCACTACCGGGGCGTCGCCGCCTTCCGTCATTTGTACCGCTTCACTTCCCGGATCTGGACTTATTTATCTTCTTTGTGTATCTTGAAGTGCACCCACAGCCCGGACGCCGCCCGGGACAACGTAGCCGGAAGGACAGGCTGATGCCGATTTACGAATTCAAGTGCGGAGACTGCGGGACGAGATTCGAGGAACTCGTGAGCGCCGGTACCGATCGCCTCCCGTGCCCGAAGTGCGGTTCGGCGCAGACGTACCGGTTGATCTCACTGGTGTCCTCGATGGGGAACGGGGGAAGCTCCTGTGGGACATGTGTGCCGACGCCGGAGAAGTGCCGCGGGTGCCACTGCCCGCACTAGCGGGGCTGTCGCAACAGAGATCTTTCAGAGCTACTCACCGGGAGTCAACAACTCGGAGTCAACGTTTCCTGTTACCGCGGCAGCCGGTTGATGACGTCGAATGACTGTTTCACGCAGTCGTTGAGACCGATGCCGTAGTATGCGTTGCCGGTCACGAAGAGGTTGCCGAGACGCTGCAGTTCGCTTTCGATCTGCCGCATTCTCTCCGCATGGCCGATCTTGAACTGCGGGATGCCATGCCGCCAGCGGTAGATCCTGACCAGCTCCGGTTCGCCGCTAAGACGCATGATGTCGCCAAGATCGTTCTTCACCACCGCGAGCAGGGCGTCGTCCGAGAGATCCATGACGGCGTGATCCCCGTCGCCCCCGACCATCGTGCGGAACTGCACCTTACCCTCAGGAGCACGATCGGGAAAAATCGATGACGTCCAGATCGACCCGAGAATGCGCCGCTTCTCGATCCGCGGGACGAGGAACCCGAAACCGTCGACCGGACGTCCCACCGCGCGCCGATCATAACCGGTGCACACGACTGCGATCGGCGCGTAGTCGATCGCGGCCAGAGCACGGCTCAAGTTCACAGAGAGCGATTGCGTTATCTCGGATGCCTGGAAAGAGGGAGTCGCGAGGATTACGCTTCCCACGGCGATCGTTCGCCCATCGGCTAGACCGACTTCGTATCCGCGCTCGTCGCGGGAAACCTTGATTACTCCGGCGCCAGTTCTTATGGCGTTGCCATACCGTTCCCGACAGCGCTCGATAATCGCATAGAGGCCGCCCCGAAATGATGTCAGCCATCCGCCGGGTCCCGACGGCCCGCCCGCTTTTCGCCCCTCGCGCTTCGCCGCACGTTGGCGGGCAATCATCGCTTTGAGCAGGGAACCGTGCTCGGCTTCCATCTCAGCCATGATTTTGAACGTGGCTTTCAGACTGAGGCGGTCAGCCAGCCCGCCGTAGACGCCGGAAACCATCGGCTGCACAAGGTAGTCGGCTGCCTCCCGGCCGATGCGACGCTTCGCAAATTCGTATACGGATTCATCGCCCCCCTCCGGGCGCTTCTTGCCGAATGGCTCCATCATCACCCGGAGCCGCCCGGCCACACTGAGTATATCCGAGCGCAGGAAGGCGGGCGGCGACATAGGTACATCGCGGAGCCTCCCCCCGCGAAGGATGAAGCGCTTCTGGACTGACTCGTTCGCGCGTTCGAGCTGATCTCTCAGCCCAAGCTCGTTGGCCAGGCGCAACGTGAGCGGCTCGCGGTCAAGAAAACCGTTGGGTCCCCAGTCGAGGCTGTAGCCGTCGACATGGTCGGTGCCGACCGTCCCGCCGAGGCGCATGTCTTTCTCGAAGAGGGCCGCCGATAACTCCGGCCGCAGCGAGCGGGCAAAGTGCAGCGCCGCCAGCCCGGAGATACCGCCGCCGATGATCGCCACGTCGGTGCGTTCGGGGCTACTCATGCCACCTCGCGTTGATCAGGCCGGCCAGCGCTTTCGCGAACCGGGGATCGTCGTTGAACATCGGCATGCGGCGCAGACGGTGTCCGGCGCCGGTCAGTTCCTTCAACTCGATGTCGATCTCGTAGAGCGTTTCGATGTGATCACACACGAAACTGATCGGCACCACGAACAGGCGCTTCCCGAGTTCGAGCAGGCGCTTGACTTCGGCGATTGTATCCGGCCCCACCCACTTCACCGGACCGCTCCGGCTCTGGAACGACAGGAAAAACTCCCGGCTTGCAGCGGCAAACGTCGCGGTCTTCTTCACCTGGTCCACATACGGATCACCGCCGTCGACAAACGACTGCGGGATCGAGTGGGCGGAGAAGAGCAGGGTTTCATCGGGGGTGATGTTGTTGCCGATGTACTCCCGGAGCAGCGAGATGTACTCGGCGTTGTCGTGGAAATCGTCGATGAAAACTGCTTCGACATCGGGGTAGCGCTTCAGCGCCGTGCGAGCCTCGGCGAACGACGAGCCAGTCGTGGCGCGGCAGTACTGCGGGTACATCGGCAGGAAATACAGGGTGCGGCAGCCATCAGCGTATGCTTCGCCGATGACGCTGTCGACCATCGGCCGGATGTACCGCATCGCTACATAACAGCGAACCGGGTCGGAGTCGGTGGACAGGAGCGGCGCGAGGTGATCGCGCTGGGCCTCGGTCCACCTGCGCAGCGGGGAGCCGCCACCGATCAAATTGTAGTGCTGTTTGACCTTCTCGGAGCGACGTTTCGAAATCATGCGGGCGAATGGCTTCTGCAGCAGGGGACCTCCGGGAAGGCGGATGATGTTCCGGTCTGAGAAGATGTTATACAGGTACTCCGGTACATCGGCGATGGTTTCAGGGCCGCCCATCGCCAGCAGGATGACGCCGGTTGTTGCACTGGATGTTATCATCTCAGATAGTCCGGGAAAATTGCGGCTTCTTGCCGGGGCCGTCCTTGTCCAGATAGGCGTCAAAGGTCATCGCAATATTACGCACGAAGGTCCGGCCAACCGGCGTGACCGTCAGTTCCTGGTCGGTGGCAATGATGAGGCCGTCGCCGATGAACTCATCGAGCCGGGCATGTTCCCGTGCCAGATAGTCCTCATAGATCACGCCGAACTTCTGCCGGAGAGCATCGAACTCGAGGCGGAAATTGCACATGAGCGAGCTGATGACATACTGCCGGATCAGGTCGTCGGGAGTGAGTATCATCCCGCGGTAGACGGCCAGCCCGTGTTCGTCCATGGCGCTGTGGTAGGCCGAAAGCTCGCTGTGGTTTTGGAAGAAGCTGTCGTTGATGTAGCCGATCGAGGACATCCCCAGGCCGATCATGTCGGGCGAGGTCTTGACCGTGTAGCCCATGAAATTGCGGTGCAGCCGCCCGTGGGCCTGCGCCTTGGCCAGTTCATCGTCGGGAAGCGCAAAGTGATCCATCCCGATCTGCCGGTAACCCGCACCGGTGAACATCTCGACCGCCGTGGCGAAGAGACGGTACTTGATCTCGGTGTTCGGCAGATCTTCGGGGTTGATCTTGCGCTGGTTGGCCATGCGCTGCGGGAGGTACGCAAAGCTGTACATCGCCACCCGGTCGGGGCTCAGCGTGAGGGCCTGCCGAATGGTCTCCGCGAATGAATCGACCGACTGCTTGGGCAGGCCGTAGATCAAATCGACGTTCAAGCCCCTGAAATTCAGACTGCGGCACTGCTCGACAACACTCGTCACCAGCTCGTATGGCTGAACGCGGCCCACTGCCTCCTGGACAGCCTCGTTGAAATCCTGCACGCCAAGTGAAACGCGGTTGAAGCCGCGCGCGGCGAGGAACTCAAACTGCTCCAGGGTCGTGACGCGGGGATCGATCTCGATTGACTTTTCACAGTCTTCGGTGTACGTGTAGGTGGCATCGAGTGCATCGAGGATAAAGCCGAACTCCTCCACCGTCAGGTAGGTCGGCGTGCCGCCGCCGAAGTGCAACTGGTTCACACTGCGTCGATCGCCAAGGTACCGGGCGATGTGGGCGATCTCATGGCGGAGAGTCCGGACATACCGATCCACGGCATCGCGCTGATTGAGGATGCAGGTGTTGCAGCCGCAGTAGAAGCACCGCTTCCGGCAGAAGGGTATGTGGCAGTAGAGGGACAGCGGGGTGCCGGTGGCTGCTGCGGCGGCACTCAGGGCATCCGTATAGGCCGACGGCCCGACACTGTCGGACCACTCCGGCGCGGTCGGGTAACTTGTGTACCGCGGGCCGGGACGATCGTACTTGCGGAGCAGCTCGATTGGAATCTGCGTGGCGCTGTGGGCGGCTTTGGTCACGTGATCACCTGTACTCGTGTACGGTTTTCACCAGGGTTTCGACTGCATCGATGGGGGTCGCCGGACGGATCCCGTGGCCGAGGTTGAAGATCAGACGGTTGTGGTTGTCGAGGCTGTCGAGAATGCGGCGGGTGGTGTCGACCAACTTCTCGGTCGGGCCAAAAAGGACCGACGGTTCGAGGTTCCCCTGTACCGCTTTGCCGGGCAGGGCATCGGCGGCAGCACGCAGATCCATGCGATAATCGACCCCGACTACTTCGCAATCGAGCTCGCCGACCATATCGATGTACGGGGCGAGGTTGTTCACAAAAAGGATTCGGGGTACCCCGCGGCTCTTCAATTTCGCAAAGATCTCTTTTGTCCAGCGCAGCGACCAGTCGCGGTAGTCGTCACGCGAGAGAATGCCGCCCCAGCTGTCGAAAAGCTGGATCGCGTCGCACCCGGCGGCAATCTGGGCGTCGAGGTAGCGCACCGTGACGTCCGTAACCAGCGACATCATCTTGTCGGCCGCGGCCGGGTACTGGTGGACAAACTGCTTGACCGTTTCGAAATTCTTGGAGCCTTTCCCCTCCACCAGATAACAGGCGATGGTGAACGGCGATCCGGCGAATCCGATCAGCGGTGTATCCGGGAGCACCTGCTTGATCTCTCGAATCCCGTCGTAGACAAACGGCAGCTCGGTCCGGACATCGAAATCACAGAGACGGCTCACATCGTCGGGCGTTGTTATTGCTTTCGCCAGTTCGGGGCCGCCCTCCTTGAATGAGACCGTCGCCCCCATCGCATCGAGAATTATCAGAATGTCCGAAAACAGAATCGCGGCGTCGAGCCCGAACTTATGCACCGGCTGGCGCACCACCTCGGCGATGAGCTTCGGGCTGCGGCAGAGTTGCTCGAACGTGACTTGCCGACGCACCGCAAGGTAATCAGGAAGATAGCGGCCGGCCTGGCGCATGATCCAGATCGGAATGTGTCCGTCGTTGCGGCCATAGCATGCCCTGATGAAGCCGGAATTTTCTACGCCCACGTGTGCGCTTCCTCCTTGATGACATCGGAGAGAGTGTTGGCGGCTTCGTCCAGCATAGCGTCGGTGTGGGCCGCGCTGATGAAACAGACTTCGTAGCCCGACGGCGGCAGATAGATACCGGCGTCGAGAACCTTGCCGTGGAACCGGTTATAATGGGCGATACCGTCGGAGTCGATCGCCTTGCTCGTACGCGGGATGTTTTCCTGGAAGATGATCCAGTAAATGGAGGCGACACCCACGACGTTGACCCGGGCATCGCGGACCCGGTCGGTGATCTTGCTCACAAAGCGGCGATTCTTGCTCTCGAGATCGGCGTGAATGCGGCCGTCGGCCAGTTTCTGCAGGGTGGTAAGACCGGCGGTCATCGCGACCGGATTGCCCGAGAGCGTTCCGGCCTGATACACCGGGCCATCGGGGGAGAGCATATTCATAATGTCCGCCCGCCCGCCGAACGCGCCGACCGGCATGCCGCCGCCGATCACCTTGCCGTAGGTGATGAGATCGGGCCGAATACTATAGTACTGCGCGGCGCCACCCATGCCGAGCCGGAAGCCCGTAATGACCTCGTCGAGGATCAACAGCGCGCCGTGTTTCTCGGTGAGAGCCCGCAGGAGGCGCATGTACTCGTGACGCTGAATCAACAGGCCGTTATTGGCCGGGATGCCTTCGATGATGACAGCGGCGAGACGGTCGCCGTTCGCGCGGAAGAAGCGCTCGAGCGCCTCCTCGTCGTCGAGCGGCAGGACGGCGGTCTGGCTGGTGATCGCATCGGGAACGCCGGCTGACGACGGGGTACCGAACGTGGCCAGGCCGGAGCCGGCCTGCACCAGCAGGTGGTCGGAGTGGCCGTGGTAGCACCCCTCGAATTTCAGGATGAGGTCGCGCTTCGTGTAGCCGCGGGCGACCCGAATGGCCGACATCACGGCCTCGGTGCCCGAGGAGACGAAGCGGATCTTCTCTACTGCGTCGATGCGGCTGACGATGAAATCGGCGAGCTTGTATTCTACCTCGGTCGCAGTGCCGTAGGTCGTGCCAAGGCGGACCTGTTCGATGATGGCGTTGACGACATCCGGGTCGGCGTGGCCGAGAATGAGCGGCCCCCAGGAGCCGCCGAAATCGAGGTACTGGTTGCCGTCGACATCCCATATATAGGCGCCTTCGCCTCGGGCGATAACGCGGGGGATGCCACCGACTGATTTGAATGCCCGCACCGGGGAGTTGACGCCGCCGGGGATGACGCGCGTGGCGAGATCCATTATGCGGCGGGAATTCTCGGTACGGCCGGCTTTGCTGGTCATATCCTTTTCACCTGCCATTGAAATCTTCTTGATGAGACTCAGTCCTGTAACTGCGCAAAGGCCTGATCGATAATCTTGTTCGGTTCGCCAATCGGGCCGCTGACATCGGCGCGGCGCAGGCCGGTCCAGCGCTCGTTTTCCTGTATGCCGAGCACGGCCACGAGGCGGATGTCCGATCCATCCTGTTTGGAGTATACGCCCAGGGGGAGGGAACAGCCTAGCCCGAATCGCTGGAGCAGGCCGCGTTCGACGGTGGCGATCGCCATCAGCTCGACGGAGCCGAGGCGGCTGACGACCGTTTCGACGCGCGGATCATCTTCGCGAATCTGTATGCCGAGGATACCCTGCGCGGGAGCGGGGAGGAACTGCTCCGGATCCAGTGCGATCGCACGCAGGTCCGACAGGTCGAGTTCGAGGCGCTGGACACCGGCTCGGGCGATGAGGATCGCATCGTACTCCCCCTCGCGCAGCTTATTGATGCGCGTCGGGACATTGCCCCGCAGGTCGGTAATCCTTGCCGTCGGGAGGAAATGGGCGATCTGGCACTTGCGCCGGGCCGAACTGGTGCCGATGGTGGCATCCGCCTTGATCGGGAGCACCCCCTCGCCGGTGAAGGCATCGGGCCGCACAAGGAGCAACTCGCGACGGTCGGCGCGATAGCCGACAGCGCCGAGCTTGAGCCCCTCAGGCTGTGTGGTCATGAGATCTTTGAGGGAATGCACCGCGAGGTCGACCTCACGGGCGAGCAGGGCATCCTCGATTTCCTTCGTGAAAAAGCCCTTGCCCTCCATCTTGTCGAACGAGAGGTGCTGAATTTTATCGCCGGCGGTCTTGATGATCTTGATCTCGACCGGCTGTTCGTGCTCACGCAGGAGCACATCCGCTATGAATCGAGCCTGCCACAGAGCCAGGTCCGATCCGCGCGTTCCAATAACAAGAGGCTGTATCGGGGTCAAACCGCTTCCTTACGAGTTTCTCCAAAGATATCTAGGAGAAGCTGATCCTGCAAGTCCACAAGGTGACCGGAGAGGATTCGTGCCGGCTGAAACGAGGAGTGCCCGATCAGCTTGATAACCAGACTGCGGACGTGCTCTTTCTGCTCCTCGGGGAGGCCGGCGAGCTTCTTTTCGAACAGGTCATCGAGGGCGCGGTTGGCCAGGGAGAGCGACTGCTCGTAGCTGTCGCGGAGAATCGGCTTCATGGAGATCTCCAGCCGGCTGCGCAGGAACGCCTGCACGGCCTCGCTGACGATCTCGCTGGCGCGGCTGGACTCGGTGAATTTGCGGCGGAGATTGGTCTGTTCTCTATCTTTTAGCGCGGGAATGTCGATCAGGGTCACCCGGCCGTCGCGACCGAACTCCGGAGAGAAATCCTGCGGAATCGCCAGATCGATACAGATGATCGGAGCGGCGGCGGAGTCGATCTTCTCGAGGTATTCGCCGGTGAAGACAAAGTGGGAGCAGGCAGTGGCGGAGACAATCGCGTCGACACGCGGTGCTTCATCTTTAAACTGCGCCAGGGGCATCGCAGCACCGCCGAATTCGTCGGCCAGCTTCTGTGCTTTTTCGACCGTGCGATTGACAAACAGGAGATTCGCCAGTTTGGTTTTGGCGATATAGCGGGCCATCTTGGACGACATCGGGCCGGCGCCGATCAAGGCGACCGTCGGGACATCGGTGCGACCGCAGAAGGCCCGTTCGATCTCTTCGTAAGCCAGCGAAGCCATGGAGACAGATCCTTCACCCAGGCCCGTCTCGGTGCGGACCCGCTTGGCCACCGCAAGGGCTTCCTTAATCAACGTATCCAGGGCCGTTCCCATCAGGCCGGCATCGGCCGCTTCCCGGGCGGCTTCTTTGACCTGGCCAGTAATCTGGGTCTCGCCGACCACGAGGGATTCGAGCGAGGAGACTGTTCGAAACAAGTGACGGACCGCATCGCGGCCGGTATACTGGTAAAAGTCGTTGGGAAAGAAAGAGATGTCCCTTCCGCCAGCGAAGAAGAAGTCGATCAGGCGGTGCAGGACGCGAGCCGTGGAATGGCCGTTGGAGATCGTGAACATGAACTCGACCCGGTTACAGGTCGAAAGGTAGATGAGCTCGTCAACACCAAGAACGGCTTTAAGTTGTACCAACCGATCGAGCTTCCCTTCACGGTCCAGAGTCAACTTCTCCAAAAGCCGCATGTTCTGCTGCCAGATCGAGGTGCCGATTATGCCGATTTCCATCTTGAGCCTGAAACCTGTTTCTTGGGGCTTCCAGTCACTGTCAATTAGCGGAGAATGTAGGCGGTTCGGGAAACGGTTTGTCACCAAAACGTCATACTTGTGAAAAAAGGTACAACAAGTAGGATTTCTTCGTCTATTAACTGCACTGAAAAGTGCAGTATTCCCGGGGCTTCAGGATCCGACGGATTCGGTCCTGCCCCAAGGTTGAGAAGAAGCTAAGTGCCGGCAGCACCGAAGATCCGTCGGAGAAATCTGCTTGCCTATTCAAGACTATTTGGCTATTCTGCCAACCAACTGCCGACAAAGGTGTATAAACGACCGTGGATGAAAAGACAAAGGACCGATACCGGGAACGTGCCCGGGTAATCAAAGCGCTGGGTCACCCCACGCGGCTGTTCATTGTCGACGAACTATCTCGTGGTGAGCGCTGCGTCTGCGAACTGCGCGACATGATCGGCGCGGACATTTCGACCGTCTCGAAGCACCTGTCGGTTCTGAAAGGGGCCGGGCTGGTCGACGACGACAAGCGGGGGTTGCAGGTATGGTACCGGCTGCGAGTACCGTGCATTCTGAAGTTCTTCGGATGTGTGGAAGACGTGCTCCGGGCAAATGAGCGCCGGGTCGCAGTGAAGCCGTAGTTTTTTTTGCAGCAATAGTTGGCCGTTTCGCCAAATATATGGATCGGACCGGTCGGCTTTAGGAGAAGTGACAGCATGGAATGGAAACGGGAGTGGAAAGCACTGGCGGCCATGGTCGCGATCTTTCTGGGATTTTTCTTCCTCCCGGTCAGCGGCGGTCGCGCGACGAACGCCTTAACCGAGGCGCTGGCGCTGACGCAGTGGTATGCCCGCGAACACGTGGTGCTCTGCCTGTTACCGGCGTTCTTCATAGCTGGGGCGATCGCCGTATTTGTCAGCCAGGCCTCGGTTATGAAGTACCTCGGGGCGAAA
>JBGSIV010000272.1:0-12973 GCA_041742355.1 Candidatus Zixiibacteriota bacterium | reverse complement strand
TGCAGGTAATCGGTCCGGCCTGCTTCGGCGAGATCGGTCTCGACCTCGCAGTCGACCTCGTACATGCGGCCCGTGGCGCGCTCCTCGGTCGTGACACCGTGGTAGCCGTAGAACGACATGCCGCAGATGCGAATCACATCTTTCACTGGGGCCTCGTGAGTTTGAAGAGTCGGGGACGCTTTTTCACCCGTTCGCAGGCGCGGGCGTATTGCTCGGGCGGGGCAGTCAGCGAGAAGCGGAGGAAGCCCTCGCCCGATTCGCCGAAAGCGGTGCCGGGCAGCGCGAGAATACGGCCGCGGCGGAAAAGATGGGTGGCCGCAAGCGCTGCCGCGCGGCGCCGTTCGATACGGGCCCAGAGGAAGGGAATCGTATCGTGCCCGGCCGGTTCGAGTTCGAGCAGATCCAGCAGCTTGATGGCCTCGGCCCGGGCAGCGGCGACAGTGGCGCGGACACGGGTGAAGGCATCATTCGGGTAGCGCTGGAGGGCGGCCAACGCCTCGGCGACCGCAAACGCGCTGACGAACGGAGGGGCTAGGCGGGCGGCTTGCTTGAGCCCGCTGATGATGTCGCGGCTGCCGACGACATACCCGAGCGGCAGCCGGGGAAGACCGAAAACATAGGAGAAGCTGCCGACCTCAACGCCGATGCGTTTGCCGCCGGCGACCGACATGAGCGAAACCGGGGTGCGGGCGGCGAACGACTGGTAGGCGGCGTCGTTAACCACGATCACGTTGTCGCGGGCGGCCTGGGCGATCAGGTCGGCCAGCGCACGTTCGCTCAATTCGGCGCCGGTAGGATTGTGGGGGGAGTTGAGAAAGAGGAGCCGGGCGACACGGCCGAGGCGCGAATCGAGGCGCGAGAAGTCGGGGCGCCAGTCATCCTTGCCGTTGATCCCGTAAGCCACCGGTTCGGCGCCGGCGGCGACAGCCGCGCGACGGTAGAGCGGAAGGCCGATATCCGGAACAAAGACCGGATCGCCGGGGTCGACAAAGGCGGCCGCGAGACTGACTATGATCGAGGTGGTGCCGCCGCCGATATAGATCTCCTTTTCGGGATTGAGCCGGGCGCCGAAACGCGTCTGGTACCAGACCGCCAGGTCTTCCTTGAGACGGGCAACGGAGTCGCGGTCGGCGGGGGCGAAAGCCGCCGCGCTGACCATCTGCGTTTCATCGGGGCGAATGGGCCAGACGAACGAGGCGAGATCGAGGACCGTCATCTTGCGAATCAGCGAGCGACGGCGTCGTTCCGGAAGGTAAGCATCCGGTTCGGGCGGAAGCTGGTACAGCCGGTTGGCTTTTTCGATCACGACTTTCTTCGGTACCATCGGGCGACTCCTCGGTCCTCAGCGTTCACCAGGGCGATTGCGCAACGTGCGGCGCATGTCGTTCAGGCGGCGGATGTCGTCATCCGGAATCGGATCTATGCTGCCGATCCTCTCGGCAATCAGAAGAATGCGGGCGTAGTGTTCGACCGTTTCATGCCGGTGGAAAGCCTCTTCCGGGTTGACGCCGACTGTCAGGAGGCCGTGATTGCGCAGGAGGAAAGCATCATGGTCGGCGGCATACGGCACAAGCGACTGCGGCACGGCCGAAGTCCCGGGCGGGGCATACTCGGTGAGCGCGATCGGACCGACAAACAGGACCACCTCCGGCAGGATGTTGTCCGGGAGCGCACGTCCGGCTGCGGCAAACGCCGTCGCATGCGGGGCGTGGGAGTGGACACAGGCGCCGATATCGGGACGGGCACGGTACATGTAAAGATGCATGGCCGACTCGCTGGAAGCTTTGCCCGCGCCGAAAACGTGGTTGCCCTCGGGGTCGACTATCACAAGATCATCCGGGGACATGCGCCCTTTGGCCGCGCCCGAAGGAGTGAGAAGGATGTTGCCGTCGGGAAGACGGGCCGATAGGTTGCCGTCCGTCGCGGCGACCATGCCTCGTTCGTAGAGCCATCGGCCAATGTCGGCCAACTGACGACGAAGGTGCTCGGGAGTGATCATTGCCGTAAGGTAGAGGCTTCTTGCCCACCTGTCAACAACTTAGGGGGAGAAGGGAGCGGGCGCGGGGGGCCGTCGGCCCGGCGCATGGATTACGATTTTCGGTCGAAGTCGCTATCCCGGAGGAACTGCTGAGTCAAAAAGGCGTTTCGTACGTATATCTTCTGACAGGAGGGGGAAGAACGTCAATCCTGCCTCAAATGTCAACAATAAACCTTGACATATATGAAACCTTTCGTATCTTAACAGGCTCTTTGGCTGGAGGAAAGTGACACTTGGATAGGACCGTCCGCTCCCCGCAGAAAAACATCTCCAGGGGGTTCACGTCGATCGCCGTCGGGTTCGGGGCGGTCGTATGCGTGGCTGTCGGCATTCTGATCTCGTCCGGTCTCGATCTTTCCCCGAAATCGGTAGCGCAGTCGCCCGTCAACGGAACGGCGTTCGGCGTTTATCCGGTCGTGGAGCGCGACGGCGAGTACGAATCGCCGTTCGTCGCCGTGGTCGAGCAGGTGCAGAACGCCGTGGTGAATATCTCGGCCCGGTCGCAGGACCAGAGCCTCCCCTGGTGGCACCAGCGCGCCGGCATGGCAACATCGTCCGGCAGCGGATTCTTCTTCCGCCAGGACGGCTACATTTTGACCAACAACCACGTGGTGCAGGGCGCACAGGAAATGACGGTGCGCACGGCGACGGGGTTTGAATATGAAGCAAAACTGGTCGGCGCCGATCCCGAAACCGACCTGGCGGTAATCAAGGTTGAGCCGGAGCATGACGTGACCGTGATCCCGTTCGGCGATTCGGACAAGTTGAAAGTCGGGGATTGGGCCATCGCGATCGGCAATCCGTTCCCGCAGCAGGGACTGGACCGCTCCGTGACCGTCGGTGTCATCTCCGCGGTGGGGCGCAGCCAGCTCAATTTCGGCCGGGAAACCCCGGAGTACCAGTACTACATACAGACCGATGCCTCCATCAACCCGGGCAACTCCGGCGGACCGCTCCTCAATCTCCGCGGCGAGTGCATCGGGGTAAACGCGGCGATTTCGTCCCCGACAGGCGGATCGGTCGGCATTGGTTTCGCCATTCCCATCAACCTCGCCCGGGCCATCGTGCCCGACCTGATCGAGGTGGGCAAGCCGCAGCGCGGCTGGCTCGGGGTATGGCTGGACAATATCACCGAACGCGAAGCCAAACGGCAGGGCCTGTCGGCCGTGCGCGGCGTGGTGATCGATTCGGTCTTCGCCAATTCACCGGCCGAACGGGCCGGGATCAAACGCGGCGACATCGTCGTGAAATTTAACGGCCTCGAGGTCGGCAACGCCGCCCAGTTGTCCGTGCTCGTCTCGACCGTACGCCGCGGCGATGAAATCGAAATGGAACTGCTCCGCGACGGCGCGCGGCAGACCGCGCGCGCCATCATCGGCGACCGCGACCAGTTCCTCGCCTCCGGCACGCCCTCAGCCGAGCCGCCGGATACCGAACAGTACCAGTGGATGGGAATGGATTTACTGACCTTTACCCCGGAGATAGCGTCGGCGGTGTCGACCGAACATGTCCCGGGGGTGTACGTTTCGCGGGTGTATCCGGGGTCGCCGGCCGATCAGTCGTCGATAGCCCGTGGTACGATTATCTTACAGGTAAACAACGAGACAGTCAAGGCGCCGGGCGATGTGGAGCAGATTGTTCGCCGGCTGGCCGGCTCGAGACAGCGGATTCCGCTGATCGTGCAGGAGCCGGATGGCACAATCGCTCGTAAGGTGTTGCGACCCTAGTCCGGTGCTTTGTGTATAATCAGCAGTTGATTGACTGATCGCGCATAGTGCGCGGTCGTTTACAACTACTTCTACAGGAAGGAGATAGTCGTAAACAGTGGCTAAACAATCCCTCAAGTATCGCGATGAGGACCGATCGCTCGATCTGTACTTGCGCGAGATCGGGGAGACACCATTGATCAGCGCCGACGAAGAGGTGCGGCTGGCTCGGAGAATCAAGCAGGGCGACAAGAAGGCCCTGGAGAAATTGACCAAAGCCAATCTGCGTTTCGTCGTCTCGGTTGCCAAGCAGTACCAGAATCAGGGTCTGTCCCTGGCCGATCTCATTAACGAAGGCAATATAGGCCTTATCAAAGCGGCCAAGCGGTTTGACGAGACCCGTGGATTCAAGTTCATTTCGTACGCGGTGTGGTGGATCCGGCAGGCGATTTTGCAGGCATTGGCCGAGCAGAGTCGCATCGTGCGCCTCCCGCTCAATCGGGTAGGGACTTTGCACAAAATCGGCAAAGTCTCCAGCCGGCTGGAGCAGGGCCTCGGGCGCGAACCCTCGCCGGAAGAGATCGCCAAGGAGCTCGAACTCACCGAGGGCGAAGTGGCCGACACGCTGAAGATCTCCAACTCGCACCTGTCGCTCGACGCGCCGTTCTCGGTGTCGGAGGACAATTCGCTCATCGACGTACTCGAAGACGAATTCCAGCCCTCCCCCGATGAAGCGCTCCTGAAAGACTCGCTGCGGGTGGAAATCGAAAAAGCGCTCGACTCGCTGACCCCGCGTGAGGCAGAGGTGATCAACCTGTACTTCGGTCTGAACCACGAGAAGGCGCTGACCCTCGAGGAAATTGGCGCGCGCTTCTCCCTGACCCGGGAACGAGTGCGTCAGATCAAGGAAAAAGCGATCCGCCGTCTGCGCCACGCCTCCCGAAGCCGTTCGCTGCGCGCGTACCTGAACTGACCTACAACTGAATCGAATTTTCCGAAGCCGGCTTCACCGCCGGCTTTTTGTTCTTTGGGGGGCGGTTATTTGGGAAGGTAGAGGCGCTCGGGGCGAACCGCCCACCCGGCTCTCGGAAAAAAGACCTCGCCACGATCAAAGATCTTCCCGCTCTCCGTGTAATTCGCTCTCACTTCCTCAATGAAGAAATCCCGATCCAGCACCATGGCGGCGAACCGACGGCCGGTGATCGCATCGCGAATGGTACCCGTCATACCCCGGGTGATCGCCGAATGCTCGGGCGATGACCACACGTCGCGGATCGCCTGAAAGTGCGCGAATGTCTTCTTACCGGCAAGCATGGCATAGTAGCCGTGGTGCGGGACATACACGTCGCCGTCGATCGATTCTATCTGAGCGATAAACCGCTGCCCTGCGGCCCGGTCGGCGTCGGAAGGAAGGTGCTTCCTCGGATCATAGGCGAGCATCGCCAGCTGCACGATCACCAGCAGGTAGAGGGAAACCAGAGCCGATTGTCGGACACCCGCGCGGAAGGTGTCGGCGGCAAGGTCGAGCCGACCGACCGCAAGCCCGAAGAGCAGCGCGATCGCGGCGCAGGCGGGGATCAGCGTGTTGGTCCAGCCGCCGGGGTGGATGCGCGCGATAAAGATAATGGCGATCAGGCCGACCGCGAACGACAGATGAAACCAGCGGGTGCGGCGATCCTCTCGAAGCGTTATATCTACCAGCGCGGCCAAAGCGAGCGGGGCGGCGATCGGGAAACTCCGCAGGAGATCCTCGACAAAGACCTTGCGGATCGACGCGACGAAACTCTCGGTGGGGAAGATATTATCACCGAGCTCGATTGTGTAGAACCAGTACCAGCCGTCGGAGGCGAGAGTTAACGCGAGGCTGGCGCCACCGGCGACAACGAGAGCGGAGAAGCCGCAGACGAGCGTGTACCGCCAGTTGAGGAAGAGAGCCGGAATCAGCAGCAGCGCCAGCACTGGGCCGGCGGCCTGCTTGGTCAGGAATGCGAGACCAAAGAGCAATCCGGACAGGATCGCGCCGCGCATCGAGGGATAAAACCTGAACGCATACGCCGCGGCAAGGAGCAGCACCATGAAGAGCGAATCGATGCGGGCGAGATCATAAAACGATCCGGTGATCGGATAGGCGGCGGCGAACAGCGCGGCGGCCAGCAGACCCGGGAGGTTCCTCCCTGTCTCGCGCCGGACAAAAAGGAAAAGCAAAACGAACGCGCCGATTGCACTCACCACCGATACAAGCCGCAGAGAAAACAGGCTGAATCCGGTTATACCCGACACGGCGGCGCTGACATAGTAGTACAGCGGTGTGTAACGGAACGGGACAAAGTCCACGCTGGGTTCGACATAGAGGGGCAGACCGTGCATGATCCGCGCGACATGATCAACCATCGCCCCTTCCATCCACTCCAGTTCGAACGGATAGGTGATCCGCAGAATGGCGGTGACCGCGAATATTATGATATACGCCGCGGCGACGGCGCCGGCCACCAACTTCAGAACAGCGATGAGGCGGCGGGGGAAATCATGATCGGAGGGCACGGCTCACTCCTCCAGATCGGTTCGCAGCGGCGGCGTGTCACTCCGGAGTTCCTCCGCCATGGTCCTGAAGAATTCGTCGCCCGTCATGCGGTGGAGATGCCCGCACATGCTGACGTGGAGATTGTGGTAGTCGGCGTTCGCGGGCGAGCGGTGGCCGAGACAGTAGTAGCTGTAATCCCCCGGGCGGCGGTATTGGGGGAGATAGTGCTTGAGCGTCGTCAGGCAGGCTTCATAGAGCCCCAGGGCCGAGTCGGATTTGGTGAGCCGGTAGTAATCATAAACGCCGAACACCGCGGCGATGTACCCGTTGAGCGTCAGGTCCGGCGTCTCGTCGTGCGGGTACTCCTCAATCCAGAAATAGCCGGAGCCGTCGACCTGGGTCACCCACGGGCCATCCCCGCCGCGAACGCGAAGGAGCGAGTTGAACAGGCGGTGCCCGTAGTTCAGAAACGCGGTGTCGCCGGTGAACTCCCAGAGACGCATGCTGGCGCCGAGAAGTTCCCCCTGGGCCATGCCGGAATACCATGGCGCCTTCAGAACCGTCGGCTCGTCGCGGTGGACGCGCTTGTCGAAACTGTACGGGACATACGAGGCGTCGCCGACCGCGCGGGACAGCTCCATCGTCTTGCGCAGGTACCTGGCGGTCCGGCGCAGGAGGGCTGTGTCGCCGTTGATCAAATACGCCCCCATAAAATGGTAGCAGCGATGCGCCAGTTCAACCGGCTGGTAGTGGAGCGAACCGCCGTACTCGATCAACTCGATGCTGTCGGCATCCAGCGGGCTGCGGTAGGCGATAGCCGCGGCCAGATCGACTCTCGTATTCGGCAGGGCGCGCCCGGACAATTCGACAAACCCCTGCGGCAGGCGATGGGCGCCGAGGAAAGAAGCGGTATCGGCCGGAGCCGGTTTGGCCGCGGGAGGAGGCGGGACCGCGTCCAGCGTGCCCAGGTCCCTGACCAGATCTTCCCGTCCCACAATCGCATCGCGACGGACGTAATCCCCGGACATGAGGTTGCGCCCGTTAAACTCCTTCACCCACTTGTCGGGCCATTCCTTGATCGCGACATACTGCTGGCGGAAACGCGGATCATCCTCGAACGCCGCCCGGTTGGTCCAGGAGCCGTGGGTGTGAATGAACGTCGGCTTGATGCGAGTGAAAACATAATCGTAAAACCGCTTCTGGTCCTTGTGGAGAGTGCGCGCGATCTCCCGGTCAGTCAAGCGTCCCAGGTCGTAGACCCGGAGCCTGGAGAACCACAGCGTGGCGCCGACATCGGGCAGGAGAACCGAGCCGTTCTGTATTCCGAGGGCCGAGGCATAGTTGTCGTAACGAACGGCATATTCACCCGCGACCCGATCAAAGGAAACCGGGGGCGCGGTGTACACGGCCTCAAGGCGCGGACGGTGTTCCTGGGCTGTGCCATAGAGAAGAATCCCGCCGAGCACAATCAGGAGCGTGTTCAGCATGCGGCGGGTGCCGGTGATATTGTTCATCCACAGGAAGAGCACCGAGCCGACCAGGGCGTGGAAGAGCATAAAGAACGGCGTGGCGAAGCGGAACTCCCCCATCCAGTCGTTCGGCATAATCAGGTAGACATAGTAGCCGACAAAAACAAACGCGGCCGCAACCAGCAGCGGCCGGACCCGCACGATCCGGGAGAGAAGCGCGGCGATCCCCGCGAAAAGGAGAAGGACCACCACCGCCCACCAGAGATCGCCGTAGAGCGAGGAAAGCAGCTCGCGGGCTTTGGCGAGGTAGTCCCCCTGCAGCGTCAGCGCCGGCATGAGGAAACGTTGCTCCGGCCCCCCCTTGGCATAGTACGTGTTCGGCAGCCAGTCGCTGAAATACCACTGGCGGAAATAGAGGAACCCGCCGGCACACAGGCCGAGGTAGAGCAGATATTGCAACAGGTGCGACAGCTTGCGGCCGACCAGCTCGCCCGTCATTGAGAACGGCCGCAGAACGATCACCATCGGGAAGATCACGGCGTAGGCGATCCCATCGGGACGGGTGAGCGCGGCGGCGAAAACAATGAGCGCGGCGCCGAGCGGATACCAGACCGACGTATGGTTGCGTTCGATATAGCGCAGGGTCAGCAGAAACAGTGCGGCGATCAGGAGCACGAAGAGCGGGTTCTCAAGGCCCGAGGTGGTCCAGATGACGAACGAGGCGTTGGCGGCGATGAGCACCAGCGCGAGGAACGCGGCGATCCGGGAGCCGATCGTTATGCGAATGACTGAGCGGTAGATCAGGTAGAACGTGATCAGCATGCAGCCGAGGCCGAGGAGCTTCGGCGTGAGGTAGAGGTCGAACCAGCCGAATTTGAGGAACGGAACCATGAGGAGGAGCCAGAGCGTGTTGGAGTACCCCTCGACCGGCATCGCGCCGGGCTGCGACACGAGGCCGTGGCCGAGCGCGAGGTTGCGCGCGTAGGCGAACGTGATCCCGGCGTCGTCGATCAGCCACGCCCGCAGCGGGTACGCCAGCGCGACGTAGAGGGCGAGGGGGATGAGGACCACGAGAATGTCGCGCCACTGGTGGCGAAGGTTCTCGGGTCGTTCGACTGTTTCGCCGACCCGTTCAGAGATGTCGGTTCCCATATGGGTGTACATGGTGTTCTTTATCGTTCCCGGTGGTTGGCCGATTTATTGGCCCCGAGCCATGGCGGCGGACCGGCGCGGTCATGGGGTTGGGTCGGGGCGCTGTATCATCTTTTCGGCAAACAAGTTGGGGGGCTGAAGGGGGGAAACGCAAGACAAAAACTACAGGGCGCGATTATGCCGCGGGCGAAGGCGAGAAGGCTGGCGTCAGGGGGCCTGAAGGTCGGCGTGGGGCGGAAAATATGCGGGCGCAGCGTTGAAGAAGTGGGGTTGGGCGGCGGGAAAAGTGTGGCCGTGTTGCGGGAAAACAAAAGGTCGCGTTGGTGGGGAAAATGGGATTGCATTGCGGGAAAAATGGGGTTGCGCGACGGGAATTAGGGTGTATATTGGCGTCTACCGAACCGGGCGGCCGGGCGGTGCCTGACAAGTTCGATACGAATTGACATTGCCGAAGTGGTGAAACTGGTAGACGCGCTGCGTTCAGGGCGCAGTATCCGCAAGGATGTGGGGGTTCGAGTCCCCCCTTCGGCACCAAAATAGATGACCCGGCGAAAGCCGGGTTTTTTTGTTGGGGGGTTGAGGCGGTGGACCGACCAAAGGTCCACTGGTTACAGAATAGACAAGAAGAGGCGGGCTTGATGGCCCGCCTCCTTCGTAGAGTCCCCTCTGACTCTCTCGTGAGCTACTGCTACTTGAGTAGGAGCATCTTCTTGGTGTCGGTGTACGTCCCGGCCTCCAGGCGATAGAGATAGACGCCGCTCGACTGGTTCGAGGCATCCCAGGTCACGGTGTGGTTGCCGGCGTCGAGGTTGCCGGATATGAGGGTGGCTACCTTCTGGCCGAGCATGTTGAATACCTCCAGCCTGATTTCTCCCGCGTTGGGCAGTGAGAAGCTGATCTCGGTGGTCGGGTTGAAGGGGTTGGGGAAGTTCTGGTTGAGGACGAACTCAGTCGGCAGGGTGGTGATGCTCGCCGCCGGAGTCAGGAGAACATCGTGGTGGTTCAGATTCGATCCGTAAGCTTCGACCACAGACCACTCACCGGGGATGCGAATGATGTCGTGCTGTCCGGCTTCGATAACCGCGTCCCCCTCGAGGTCGAGCAGGCCGATCGTCGTGGTGCCGTCGATCAGCTCCAGCCGGGGATCGACCAGGCTGATCGGGGTCGGGATGCCTGTACCTCCGAGAGTGACCTGGAGACCACGGAGGGAAGCGTCGGCTCTGAGGGTGAGTGTCGTCTGCGTTCCATCAAAGGTGGCTGTGAGCAGGCCGCCTGGGGCCAGTTTTTCGGCGAGTTGCTCGAGCGGGCCGCAGATCGGCGCGGGGCCACCCTTGAAGAGGAAGCTGATCAGGAATGTTAGGTCACTGACGGTCACTCTACTGTCGCGATTAGCATCGGCCGCCGCTTTGATGCATGCCGCGGGACCACTCTTGAAGAGGAAGTTCACCAGAGGGGTAACATCAGAGATATTTACTGTGCCGTCGCCGTTGAAATCACCAGGGATGTACCCGTAGACCATGGTTGAATCGAGTCCGGGAGTGAAGGTGCAGGACAGATCGTGATCAGACGTGTCCGCGAGCACGAGTTGATGGCTCTCGTTGCCCATGCATGCGGTATCCCACTGAATGAAGAGATCAGCTTGCCCACACATATCTATATCTAACTCGATATTGAATATGGTATGTGTGCCGGCAGGAATCGAGGGCGCCGTGAAACTGTAGAAGCCGACCGCCCAGGCGCCGGGGCAACTCAGTCTGTCGATCTCGATCTCCCATCCCTCAGTTACAAGGCCGGTAGTGCTTATGCCTGTAACGGTGACATCTGGCGGGAGTTTGAAGGGGATCATGCCGCCGTTGATGGGTTGAGGAAGAGTGATTACGACGGGCTGACTGACGGGTTGATTATCGCACGGGCTTGCTGCGGGGAAGGTAAGAAAGGGATGTTCAAACCAAACCAGATAGGCGGTTGGTCCCAAGGCACCCGCGGCGATCGCTAAGCAATCTGGGCCGGTGTAGTTCAGGGGTGGCGCGGCCGCAATATTCAGGTTGCTCGATGCGACGACCAACGTGTCTGACGAACCGAACGAGGGGGATCCATGGCCGACGAAGAGGACCATTGCGCCCCCGTCCTCAGGATACTCGGTCTGGCTGGAGGTGATTATGTCTATCACGCCGTCTCCAGTAAAGTCGAAAGCATCGCCGCCCCCCCCGCCAGCTCGATTTGTCCCCGTGGAGTCAGCGGGGTTGGTGTCGTATACTCTGCCTGCGAATGTAAAGTGAAACGCGCCGTCGCCCGTATACAGCCACGCGTCACCAGGAAGAACGTCATCGTCCTGACCGACGATAAGATCGATTGTACCGTCTCCATCGAAATCGCCGGCCATCAGGCCCGGGATTCCCCCGGACATGGGAACGCCCGGATCAACGTGGAAGCTGTCGACGAAAGTGAAGTGGCCGGCACCGTCCCCCGCGAAAAGCAGAACAGTTGCGGCATTGTAGGCCAGTACGGCCATGTCCATATCGCCATCGCCATCGATGTCGGCGCAGTCGGTTCCGATCAGATCATCGAGGGGGGTGGGGCAGACGTCTTGCAGGAACCCGCCAAGGCCGTCGCTAATCAAGAGGTGGACGGTATCGGAGAAATTCGTGAGTGCTATGTCGGGCCAACCGTCGCTGTTGAAGTCACCTGTTCCCATGTCGCCGGCGTCCGTTGCAATGCCGGATGCGATAACTGACTTCGAAAACGAATGTGAACCAACATTGGTGTACAGGTACACATTGCCGTCTGTGCAACGAACGACGAAGTCCAGGCTGTCGTCGACGTTGAAATCATCGACTCCCAAGCCCCAGGACGGTGCGTCCAGAGTGATCGAGTCAATTACCACTGTCTGTGCCGCGAATGCCGCAGCGCACAGGCATAGCATCAGCACTGACGCCATGCCCAGTTTTGCGAGTTGTTGAACCATACGAGGAATCCTCCACCTGCTTCTGTCTTGCCGGGTGAATCCATTCGGCCTGGAATCCTGCCCGGTGTTTGTTTATGCTGCTGTTACGAAAGACGAACAACTCTTTACATACACCTCCGCCGAATCATGTCTTTTTCCTGTGATCCTACGGGTAGACTTAGTTGCTACCACCATCCGGTGTCTATCAAACGCCATGCCCTCAATGAAAGAAAGGCGTGCGAATCGTTTTCCGGTGTACGATAATGAGTTAGACAGAGCACCGAATAGACTATGACTGATCCGGGAGTCGATCTGACTCCGTGCCATTGAATTGTTGAGTAGATATTGACTACGCGGCTGGGTCGCCTACAGCTCGCTGTGGCCCCCCCCAATCCACCCCCGGCTACTCAGCCCCTGACCCACTGATGCCCGCCCAAATTGGCCCCCCTTCCCCCTACTTTTTTTGAATCCCCGCGTACTCCCCGATCATCTTATTGACATGCGCACAAACATTGTCGCACAAAGTGAAAATACGGGGATTGGCCACGCTGTAGTACACAAACGGCCCCTCCTTGACCTTCTTAACGAGCCCGGCTCTTGACAAGATGGACAAATGACGCGATATATTAGGCTGAGTCCAGGTGAACAGGGCGACCAGATCATGCACGGTCTTCTCGCCGTCTCTGAGGGCGCGCAGGATTTTCAGCCGGGTCGGATCACCCAGCGCCCGAAAACAGCCCGCAACCAGATCGAGCAGCGGGTCGGGCAATTCAGTGAAATCGGTGCGGTTTTTGTTTGTCATGGCTAAGATATAACTATATAGTTATATGTTTGGCAAGGGATTTCCGGCGGGCCGCCCGCCGCCCCCTCCGGTCTTCGATTGGCAAGATAGAATAGCAATAGAAAGGAACAACAGCGAATGGAGAACAGCACCTTCCCGCAACGCCCGGCTTCCCGGCCGACCGGGGGGCGTCCATGAGGCCCCGCCGGACTCGCCTCCTGCCGGCCGCCGTCGGATTGAGCCTGCTTCTGGCCGGATCAGTATTCGCCGGGTCGCTATTGGCCGGATCGGTGATGGCCGAGCAGATGACCCTCGACCGGGCGATTGCTATCGCCCGGGAGCAGTCGCCGACCGCCCAGATC
>JBGSIV010000271.1:0-12063 GCA_041742355.1 Candidatus Zixiibacteriota bacterium | reverse complement strand
GGCGGATTTGGCGGCGGACGGTCGGGTGGCGGCGGCGCCAGCGGCGGATGGTAGGAGCGAAAGGGATTATGGCATCACTCGTTGACAGATATTTCTCGCAGGCGGATTTCGACGCTATCGAAGCGGCGGTCAAGAAAGCCGAAAGCGGCACCTCCGGCGAAATCGCGGTCGAGCTGGCCTCGCGGTCGCGTAGCTGGATGGCGGAACGCCTCACGCACGCGCTCGTGTTCACGCTGTTCTGTTTTCTCGTCGCGCTGCTTTTGACGCGGGAGACCGGATGGGTCACGTACTATAAGACGACGAATGCGCTGCTCTGGGCGGGAATCGGATTTGTCGCGGCGTTTTTCGGGTGGGGGGCGTTTCTGGCGCGAAAGGAGCGCCGTCGCCGGGCGGTGCTTGCGCAGGCACAGGGGCTGTTGCATCGGATCACATCGGTTAAGCAGCGGACGGGCGTGATGATTCTTGTGTCGCTGGAGGAACGCCAGGCGGCCGTCGTCGCGGACACGGGAATTGCGTCGAAGGTGGCGCCGGAGTATTGGGAAGAGGTGCATGCTCGGATTGTGGATGCGATCCGGGACGGAAAGCACTCGGAGGGGATAATCGAGGCGGTCGCAGTGATCGGGGCGGAGATGGGGAAGCACTTCCCTCGGTTGGATGACGATGTGAACGAGCTGCCGGACCGTCCGAGGGTGGTGAAGTAGGAGGGGGAGTCTCACTACACGGTACGGGGTGAGGGTGGCTCGCGCCAGCTGACGGCTCGAGGGGTTTGCCCCACTAAGCACACTGTCAGTCACGTTGCCCGACCGATTGATAACCACCAGCGTCGTCGGTCTGAACTGAGATTGCTGTCCTTGTCTGATTTTTCACCGGTGTCCTCAGTCTGATTTGCCGCTATAGTCCCCGGTCCAACGTCAGGATCGGAGCCGTCCCTGCCGAAGAAGTCCTGCCAACTAAAGCCTCCCCATCTGCCGGCTATTTCCGACCTTCGAAAAACACGTCATTTGGCGCCGCAAAAGTTAAGTCCTCATCCCGCACCGTATTCACTCCCTCGCACAATAGTAAACCGCCCTCGATTCTGCGCACTTTCACTGAACTTCCGATGGAGATTGTCCCGACGTCCCGGTAAGTATAAGACAGAGTGTAATCGAACAGGCTGGTATAGAACAGAGTGTTTCGGAACGGGTAACCCGCAGCTCTGCTGCGGGCAGCTTGGAATGACATTCCTGCCTAACTTGGTAACCCGCAGCTCTGCTGCGGGCAGACGCAGGGCACGACCCTTCAGCGGTCGTGCAGCTCAGTCGATCGGGGACGTAGGTCAGGCTCCTTGGAGCCTGACAACGGTATCGACAGAATGAAAACTGAGAGAACGCAAAAACGAACCCAATCCCTACGTCCCCCTTCGACTCCGCTCAGGGTGACGACCAGGCTTGGATACACGACTCGGCTTAGTCTCCCGTCCAAGCTCGGGGTGACTCCGGACCGTCAGGCTGAGACTCTGGACCGTCAAGCTGAGCCTTCCAACCATCGCGGAACCTCTGGATCGTCATGCTGAGCCTCCTATCCGTCATGCTGAGCGGAGTCGAAGCATGAGCGGAGTCGAAGCATGACGGAATTGCTCAAACGAACCCAGTACGTGAACGGCAGATGTCCTCATCTGCCGAAACCGCGCCAACAACCCCGATCTCGCGATGTTGGTCAGGCTGCTTGCAGCCTGACAACGGGAGAGTCTGGAACAGGGCATTTGCACAAATGAACCCAATTGGTACGTCGGGACATCGGAAGTAGTCGGTGTTCCGAGGGGCGCAAGCCCCGAGAAACCCGACATTGACGCCAAGCCTCACTTGCGCAAACGAACCCAATCCCCTCGTCCCCGTTCCGCAGGGTCTTGCGCGACCCCGAGCGGAGCGAGGGAGAGCGTGTGACCCTGCGGAAGTGCGCGGCCGATGTCCACATCGGCCGCGGATCAATCGAGCTTCTCCACGCGATCGCATCTCGGAACCCGACCTGCACGACGCGGAGACTATTTAGCTTGACACGATCCGTCGCAACAGGCACCATTCGGGCATGGATCGGCCGTTGCACTACGATATCCGCGATATTCTCATTGCCCCGGCACGGGCGCTGTCGGCCAAGCGCATCTTCGTGATGACGCTGTTCCTCCTCCTGAGCCTCGGCATATACGACCTGTTCACGTATCTCGCGGTGGCGATCGAGGGGGATTCGATCGGGGCGTTCTGGAGTGTCTTCGGGTTGCTGCCGGTGGTCTGGCTGCCGGTTTCGGCTCCGGCGGCTCAGGCCGTATACGGAGTGGGTGTGGTAATCGCGTTGATAGGGCTCATGCTCGGGTTCTTCGCGGTAAGTGCGATCGAGATCGAGCAGATCCGGGGGAATCGGTTCCTGCCGATGCGGGGGGCGATCAAGTTCGCTTTCCGGCGCCTGCCGCAGGTCGCGTTGGGGCAGTTGGCGATCGGAATATTCCTCGTTTTTCTCTTCGCTCTGTATCTTCTCCTCGGCCTGATCGTGCGTATTCCGGTTGTCGGGGAGTGGATCTATGCGCTGACCTTTGTGCTGCCGGTCTTTATTGTCGCGCTGTTCACGGTGTTCATCTTCGCCGTGTTCCAGGTGGCCGTAGTGCTGCTGCCGGCGGCGGCTGCTGCCGACCGTCGGGGGGAAACCTTCACGGCGATTCTCGAGACCTTTTCGACCGTGATCCGTCAGCCGGTGCGATGGCTGGTGTACACGGCCTACGGGTTGGTGGCGGCGAAAGCGGCCAGCTGGGTATATGCCTACGCCTGCTACCGGGCGGTGCAGTTCTCGGCGTGGGCGGTTTCCATCACGGCCGGGGAAGAAGCGCGGGATCTGGTCCGGGAGGGGTTGTCGCACCTGCCCGTGCAGACCGAGGTGGTCGAGCAGACGATGCAGTTGTGGCCGGGCGTGGACTGGGGCGTGGCGGTGTGGCCGTGGGTGATGCGCGACGATAACCCGGCGAGCTACGTCATGGGCGCGATGCTGTTTATCGTGTTCGCGTCGATCATCGGATACTTTTTGGCGGTGGTGGCGACAACGCAGGCGCGGGGGTATGTGCTGATGCGATATTTCAAGGATGAATATAAGATAGCCGCAGAGAAGCCTCTGTTCTTTGACGAGGCGCAGACGGTGGCGCAGGCAGCGGCGGTGCCGGACCAGCAGTAAGGTGCATGCAGGTGGGTTGGGGATTATTCACAGTCAGCGGAAGACGGTATGTCCGGATCGCCGTTATCCTGATCGGCGTGCTCTGCGTGATCGGTGCGGGGGCCGACGCCGGATAACACGCCTTCACACGGGTGGCCGATGGCATCGAGATGGCTGAGTTTCCCGTACCGGGAAGGCGGATCTCGGCGGATACCATGCTGGTGGTGGTGCGGATTGATCCGACGAAGTACGAGCTTCGGATGATCGGGGTGTCCAATACAGAAGAGCGGGAGGGGTTGACCGCACGGGAGTGGTGCGGGAAACACGAGCTGATCGGGGCGGTCAACGCGGGGATGTTCCACGAAGATTACCGGACGCACGTGGGGTATATGCGCTCGGGGGATCATGTCAACAGCGGCAAGGTGAACGACTACATGTCGGTGGCGGCGTTTGACCCGGTCCGGAGCGACTCCCCCCCATTCAGGATTTTCGACCTGGAGAATGTCTCGGTCGATGTAATCAAGGACGGCTATCGGTCGCTGGTGCAGAACCTTCGGCTGATCAAGCGGCCGGGGGAGAACCGGTGGTCGAAGCAGGAGAAGATGTGGAGCGAGGTCGCGCTGGGCGAGGATGAAGCGGGGCGGATGTTGTGGATCTTCTGCCGGGCGCCGCTGTCGATGCACGACTTCAACCGGCTGCTGTTGTCACTGCCGATCGACCTGGTGTGCGCCCAGCATCTTGAAGGAGGGCCGGAGGCCCAACTCTTCCTGGAGGCGGGAGAGATGGAACTGGAGATGGTCGGGAGTTTCGAGTCGGGGTTCCACCCGTCCGACGGCAACTTCCGGGCGTGGCCGGTGCCGAATGTGATCGGGATCGCGCCGATCGGCAGCCGGACTCGTTAGATTCCGCCCGGAAACCTCGTCCGACTATTCTTGTTCAATGAGGAAGACCGCAGCGAAGAACCTGCGACACCACACATTGGAGAGGTTATGAATCTCAGGCAACAACTGACCTTCGCCCCGGATCGTAAATCAGGATCATCCCTAAAGCACTACTCCCTCGACACGAGGCCGTCGGAGGCGCTGGTGATCCACTGCGCCGACCCTCGATTCCAGGACGCGTTCCGGCGGTTTGTGACCGAAGAGCTTAAGATTGCCACCTACACCCTTGTGGTGGCCGGGGGAGGAGCGCAGGCCCTCGGCGCCCAGGAAAGTTACCCGGAGAACTTCGCCACCATGTGGGACCAGGTGAAGTTCTTCATACAGGTGAGCAACCTGCGCCGGGTTGTCGTAATTAACCACGAGGACTGCCTGTGGTACCGTCGGATGCACGGGCACGAAAGTGCCGTCGATCTGCCCTCGCGGCAGCGGCATGATTTGTGCCGGGTGGCGGACATGATTCGGCAGGAGTTCGAGGGGATCGAGGTACGCTCATTCTGGGCGGCGTTGGAGGGGGACCGGGTGTCTTTCAGGGCGGTTGACGAAGCCTGAGATCGCCTGCTCGAATCCCGCCTAACAGAGAACCTTCCGCATCCGTATTGGTTTCTATACATAATAGCGGCGGTCATACGGTCGCCCGGACTGGTTCAAAACCTCAGGAGGAAACCAATGGCGGACAAACGAAAAATTCTGGTCACCGGCGCGACCGGCGGACAGGGGGGCAGCGTGGTGCGGCACCTGCTGCGGCGCGGGACATTCGATGTCCGGGCAATCACCCGGAACCCGGAGTCGGACAAAGCCCGGGAATTGACCCAGACGGGGGTCGAAGTCGTCGCGGGGACGATGGACGATGTGAAGAGTCTCCAGAAAGCGATGCAGGGCTGCTGGGGTGTGTTCGGCGTCACCAACTACTGGGAACACTGGGATCGGGAGTACGACCACGGCATCAACCTGATGCAGGCGGTCGAGGCCGCAAAGCCAGAGTTCTACCTCTTCAGTTCGCTGGCTGACCCTCGGAAGCTGGGCGAGGGATATCTCAAGGTGCCGCATTTTGAATTGAAGGCCCGGGTGGAGGAGGAGATCCGCAAGCGGCCGATCTGGGCCGGATTCGTGCATGTCGCGTTCTACTTCGAAAATCTGGTCAACTACGGGATGATCCAGCGCCAGGACGACGGCACGCTCGGCTTCGGGATGCCGCAGGGGGATACACTGCTGGGCGGAGTGTCGGTGCAGGATGTCGGCGGGCCGGTGGCGGCGATGTTCGAGCATTCGGAGGAATATGTCGGGCAGGTGGTGACGATCGCCGGGGACGCCCGGCCGGCCTCGGAATACGCCGCGATTCTCTCCCGCGTGCTGGGAGAGAAGGTGACATACCAGCACATTCCGCGCGAGGTGTACGCGGGATTCGGCTTCCCCGGCGCGGCGGAGATGGCCGACATGTACCACATGTACCGGCTGTACATGACGGACTACTCCGGGGCAATTGAAGAGAGCAAGCGGCTGTATCCCGGGATGCAGACGTTTGAGCAGTGGGCGACCGCGAACAAGAGCTTCTTCGCACGGGTCACGCAGGTGAAGGCGTAGTCCAATATGATAGCTCCGGGCCGGGGTGGTCCCGACCCGGGGCCTTGTCCGGGAGCGCGGGGTGATCAAGCAGGCACATCAAGACGGTTCTTGATTTTGGCCGGGGCAAGGGTAAATTACACCCCATGCGAATCATACGCTCGGTCAAACAGATGCAGCGGGCGGCGCGGGAGCTTGCCGCCTCGGGGAAGACAATCGGCTTGGTGCCGACCATGGGCTACCTGCACGAAGGGCACCTCTCGCTGGTGCAGCGGGCGAAGAAGGAAGCGGATGTCGTGATCGTCACGATATTCGTCAACCCCACCCAGTTTGCCCCCCATGAGGATCTAGCCAAATATCCCCGCGACGAGAAAGGGGATCTTCGCAAGATCGCCTCGGCGGGCGGGGATATCGTGTTCGTGCCGAAAGCCGCCGAGATGTACCCGGAGGGATTCCAGACATATGTCAATGTCGAGGTGATCACGGAGCGGCTGGAGGGCGCCGTGCGGCCGGGGCATTTTCGCGGGGTAGCGACCGTGGTGGCGAAGTTGTTCAACCTGACGCGGCCCGATGTGGCGGTATTCGGGATGAAAGATTTCCAGCAGGGAGCGGTGATCAGACAGATGACGCGCGACCTCGGATTCCCCATCAAGCTCATCATTGCGCCGACAGTGCGGGAACGGGATGGCCTGGCGATGTCGTCGCGCAACGCGTACCTGAGGGATCCGCAGCACAGGAAGGAAGCGCTCTGCTTGTACTACGCATTGCGAACAGCGCGGGAGATGGTGCGGTCGGGGAAATCGGAACCGTCGAAAGTGCGCAGGGAGATGGAGGCGGTGATTCGTGCGACCTGCCCGTCGGGGCAGATCGATTACATCGCGTTCACGGATACTGAAACGCTGGAGCCGGTGAAACGTATCGGCCGGGGGACCGTTTGTTCGCTGGCGGTTCGGGTGCACGGGGTGCGGCTGATCGACAATATGAAACTGGGCTGAAGCGGAGTCCGGGAGACGTGGGGATCGGGGCCTACTGACACGGACCCTGCATGAGGCTGGAGAGCGTGCGCAGCAGGATGCGGGAGTCGTCCTTAGAGGTGATGGCGTCGGCGCCGGCGTCGAAGGCGACCCGCTGGTACTGGGCGACCTCGTGACCCGTGCAGATCAGCAGGCAGGCTTTGGAACGCTCCTCGCGGAGACGGCGCACGAGTTCGATGCCGTCCATGCCGGGGAGCGAGATGTCAATCAGGACGACGTTGGGCTTGGCCGCCGGAATACGGTGCAGGGCGTCCTCCCCCGAGATTGCCTCGCCGCAGACTTCCATACCCGATCGGCCGAGGATGCGGCGGTACATCACGCGCATGTCTTCATGGTCTTCAACGATAAACACTCTGTTGGTCATCCTATTTGTCCTCCACGGGGAGTACGACACGCACCCGCTGGGTGTCGTCGTTCACCCGTTCCCAGTTAATGCGACCGTCGAATAGCTGCAGGTGGTCGGCTAGTCCCCCCCAGTTGGCGCGGGTCATCCACTGAGTCCCGGCGCCATCGCCGAATTGTTCGCTGCCGACAGCTTCGATCAGGACAACGAGATCGGCCCGGGCGCGGAAAGCGACGAGCAGGAGACGTGCCGGTTGAAGGCCGCGGATGGCCGAGGCCATCAGTTCACGGACGATCTGCACGAGCAGGATGCTCATGCCCCGCTGGGAAAGGAGAAGGCGGCCGGCAATGCCGGTTTCGATCGGCACGCCGTGCTGTTTCTGCATGTGGCTGGCCAGCCAGAGGAGTGCGGCATCGAGTCCCTCGGAGTCGAGGACAGGCGGGTTCATTTCCAGGGCGAGGCCCCGGGCGGTGCCCACCGCTTTGCTGATCAAGCGGTTGGCGTTGGCGATGTCGTCGGTCTGGACAACCCCGGTACCGTCGCCGGAAGCCACGAGATCCAGCTGCATCTTTGCCGCCAGGAGCACCTGCTGGAGGTCTTCGTGGAGGATGCGGGCGAACCGGGCCCGTGCGCGCTGTTCGGCGAGCGTCAGGGCGCGGGAAAGGGCGCGGGCCTGCTGGGTACGGGTTTGCACCTGTTCCTCGAGGGTGGCTGTCAGGTTCTCGAGCTGACGGCGGCCATCGAGCGTCTCTTTCAGCAGCGTCTCATACTCCTGCTGCGCCCGTTTGAGGTCCGTGACATCGTGGATGGTGACGATGAGCCAAAGCATCTCACCGCGTTCGCCCAGCACGGGCGAACACGAGTAACTTCCGAAAAACTCCCGTCCGGTGCGCATGTTGACCACGCGGAGTATCCGGTTGCGGACGACCGAGCCGCGGAGGGCATCCATCTGGGGCCAGTCGTGGGGAGGAACCAATTCGCCACCCTCGGTGTACATGGCAATCTCCCATGGACGCTGGTTGTCGTGGCCGGGAACCTCGGCCAGGTTGGCGTAGCCGTGGATATCCAGCCAGGCCGGATTGACCTCAAGGGCCCGGCCCTCCAGATCGAGCAGAACCAGTCCGTCGGAGACGTTCTCAAAGATCGCCCTGAGGCGGGCGGCAGTACGGGCCGGCTCAGGGCTCAAATGGGGCGACATTCGCTCGCGTTTCCTTCCCTCTGTCGTTGGTCGGTTACGTTAAAGACGAGAATTGCCCAACGGATGCAGTCTGATGGAGCAGGGTGTGTGTAGCAACGGAGAATTCAGGCCACAAACCGCATGGGTTTGTCGGCGTGGTGCGCAAAACTCTACTTTCTTGTACACAATAGCTCCAAAATGATCCATCCAAATCCATGTTAAATGGGTGGTGCGGACTCTGATGGTCATGTTCCCGGGCCGGGGAGTGCGCGTCGGCCGGCTCCGCAACTCAGGGCGTCGGCAGGAGCGGTTCCAACTCGATCGGTTTGCCGAGGCGGCTCCGGCGGTCGAGAATCTGGTGCAGGTGGTTTTCACTGTGGGCGGCATAACTCTCGATGAGCTGCCGGACAGACATGTTGCCGTGCTCGGGGTGGTAGCCGGTGCAGGTCATGCGTTCGGGGGCTGCCTGTTTCAGCAGGATCGTGGTGGTGGCGCGCAGGGCGGAGAAAAGATCCACGGCAAGGTCGAGGGCGGCCGGACCGGCGTGTTGGTAGTCGAACTGGTTGCACCAGATTTCCTGGTGGTAGAAGGAAAAGGTGCGGTCGGATCCGGTCAGGGCCTGGCGAAAACGGGCGGCGCCCATGATTTCGGCATCGGCGAGATGGATGGTGATTTCCTGGATCGACCACTTGCCGTCGATCGGGCGGGCCAGGAGTTCGGTTTCCCCGAGGCCGACGAGGGCGTGCCGCAGGCGGGCTGGCCCGGCAGCATAGACAGCGACCAGCCTGTCGATAGAGAGATCCGGGTACAGGTCATCAATCCGGTCGGGTGCGGTTGAGGACGGAGCCATGTTTGCCTCCAGAGGTGGATGGGTTCACTTGTATACCAAGGTAAAGGTCATGAATATCGGTCCAAACCCCCAGCCCCGAAGGAGATCCGGCGCACGGCCGGCAGACGGGTCAATTCCTGTAACATCCCGCAGGGGAGAAATGTTTGCTCTGGCTTCCACGAATTCGCCCGATGGGCACAGGTTGAGGGATTGGGGGCGAAAACGTGCTTGATCTTTGGGCGGGAGGATGTAGATTACGCGGACATTGTGAAATTGGTAACAATCGAGGGAAATGAGCAAACAGGTTTATATGATGGAGTCGACGAAGATCGGGATAGAATCCCCCGGGGTCAATGTGGCTGTGGTCAAGAAAGACCCGGACGGCTGGAAGTTCCTTATACTGCAACGGGCCAAGACCGAATCCTACGGCGGGTACTGGGGCTTCATGACAGGGGGAAAGCGGGGCACGGAGACGGTGGCCCAGGTCGTGGTGAGGGAACTCGGGGAGGAGACGGGTCTGGTGCCGCAGAGCATGTGGGCGACCGAGTACCTGGTGCAGTTTTACGAACCGGAATTCGACAAAATCTGGATTCTCCCGCTGATTGTGGCGGTGGTCGCCCATGACTGCGAGGTGAAACTGTCGCCGGAGAACGGGGATTTCCGCTGGTTGCCGCCGGGAAAGGCCAAACACCTGGTGAGCTGGAAGAATCTCGAACGGGCGATAGAGGAAGTCACCGAGGAGCTCGATATTTTCCCGGCCCGCAACTGGGTGCAGATCTCGGCGTAGGGAGCCGGTTGTTCGGAGGAACTTTCAGGACGTTTGCCGGTTGGAGAAGCACGGGCACGAGCCGGTGCGGCGCCCGGTAAATCACCCCCAAAGGTCTTGACGTACAGCGCCGGAGCCCTATATTACCGCGAACTCCTGCGGCAGTAAGGGGTAGTAGGAACAACATGCTGATAACCGTCTGCAAATCAAAGATACACCGGGCGACCATAACGGGCGCGTCGCTGGATTATGTCGGGTCGCTGACGATCGATGAGGATCTGATGCGCCTGGCGGATCTGGTGGAATACGAGAAGATCCAGGTGGCCAATGTCACCAATGGTGAGCGCTTCGAGACGTACGTGATCAAGGGGGAGGCCGGGACCGGGGTTATTGCGCTCAACGGCGCCGCCGCCCGTCGCGGGGCGATCGGCGACCTCGTCATAATCATCGCCTACGGCCACATGGACAAGGCGGAAGCCGCCAATCACAAGCCGGCGGTGGTCCATGTCGACAAGAATAACAAGCCGACGAAGCCGTGACACCGGGCCGTTTCTCCCGGCCTGACGGCCCCTTTCACTCCAATACCTGAGGGTTCTTATGACGACGAAGCGTGCGGCCGTGGTTCTGGCGGCGGGGAAGGGAAAACGGATGAACTCGGACCTGCCCAAGGTGCTGCATGAGATTGAGGGACGTCCGATGGTGCGGATCCTGCTGGATACCCTGCTTCCAATAGGATTCGAGCAGGTGGTAGTGGTGATCGGGCACAAAGGGGAGATGGTTCAGGAAGCGTTGGCGTCATATCCCGTGACGTGCGTCTGGCAGCGCGAGCAATTGGGTACCGGGCATGCGGTTATGATGGCCCGCGAAGTGCTCGGCGAGTTCGACGGATCCACTTTGATTGCGGCGGGAGATGTGCCGTTTTTGAGTCGGGAGTCGGTCGAACGGCTGTTCGCGACGCACCAGCTCAATTCGGCGGCAGCCACCTGTCTGTCGGCGGTCTTCCCGGATCCGACCGGGTATGGCCGGATAGTGCGGGAAGGGAACAGCGATGTGCTGCGGGAGATTATTGAGCACAAGGATGCTTCGGATGAGGTGAGGAAGATCCGGGAGATCAATACCGGGATCCTGTGTTTCGATAACCGTCGGCTGTTCGAGGCGCTGGATCAGATCGGGCGTGACAATGCACAGGGCGAATACTACTTGACTGACACTATTAAGATATTGCATGAAAAGGGGTTGCCGGTTGCAGTGGTTGCTGCTGACAACCCCGACGAGGTTATCGGGGTAAACTCCGTTGATCAGTTGCAGGATCTGGCGAAAAAGTTCACGGCCAGTTCGGTGGAGCGGAGCAAATAATTGATCGAAAAAGGGGTCGGCTGCGTTTAAATACTGACAGGGGGTCGGGTCGATAAAGCAGATAGTAACAGGATTTTTTTATTGACCCGACCGCTCCGGGTCACGTAGATTAAATCAGTGTAGGAATTGGTGATAGCAACTATGCGCAAACTCATTCTGACTCTGGCTACTCTGGCTCTGGCGCTTCCCGTTTCGGCGCAGATGGCTGATCGTGCCGATCTGCTGGCCGCCACGCGGTCGCAGGCGCTCGGTGTGCAACCGGCGAAGAATCCTATGTCATTGATCGACCTGTCGCGCCTGCAGTGGTCGCACAGCTATTCGCTGTCGTACCTGTCGGGTGGCGGCGGAAGTGCGTCGATGGGCGTGCTCAATACGAGCATGTTCTACGAATTCTCGCCTAAGCTGTCGCTCATGCTGAATGTCGGCGTGGCGCACAATGCCGGGGCGATCTGGGGCGATGGCAACAACAATGCGACAGTACTACCGGGGTTTGTGCTGGACTATCATCCGTCCGATAAGTTCCGGATGACGATCGGAATGCAGAGAGTTGCGGGCGGTTTGTATGGTCCGAATTACTACCGCAGCAGCCTCTATCGCCCCGGTTACTGGTGGAGTCCTTACTAAGCAGGAAGGAGCTGCCTGAGCACACAGTTTCCCGCCTCTGGGCTCCCGCTTTCCGACCCTCGCCATCCAGCCGGCGATAAGAATCACCGGTACCCCGTGAAGACATGACAAGAAACAGTTTTCGGAAGCTTCTCACCGTGTTGCTTGCTATCGGACTCGCCGCAGTGGCGGTGTATCTCGGTCTGGTTGGGACGCGGTTGGTCGGCGGGGTGACGATGGCGGAGAACCCGCCGGCGTACCTGGTGCGGCTGCAGGTGCTGCA
>JBGSIV010000270.1:0-16551 GCA_041742355.1 Candidatus Zixiibacteriota bacterium | reverse complement strand
TGTACGGTGTCAAGACATAGTATACACTGTGTGTCAGGACATGGTATACATCCTTGGTTGATCAGCCGGGACCAAGAGGGTCACCGACCGGTGGGTCGTCAAGTCGATCTCACGGACGTACATGTGCCGGTAGCGAACCGCCAGCTTGTCGTCCAGGTGTTCCAGTTGCACCCGCTGCCCGGCTAATGCTTCGCTAACGAAGTAGCGTCGCCCGCCGACCGGGACAAACCCTTGACTGTTGAGCGTCACCACCACGGCTCCTGTCGGATACTCCCAGGCCGGCGGATGCGCCCGGTAGCCCCTCCTGCTTGGGACGAAGCGGCTGGTCGGGCATGCCATCGCCAGCGACTCGTGGGGCCGCACCTCGTTGTATTCCTGCCGGAACCAGTCGAACCGGGCCTGGTAGTCCGACAGCGACTGGAGCCGTGCCGTCTTGCGCATCTTCGCCTGCAGCGTCCGATGCAGCCGCTCGACTTTCCCCTGCGTCTGCGGATGGCGTACCCGCCCAAACAGCAGCCGAATCCGCTGGTTGATCAGAAACACCCCGAGCCGGGTCAGCCCGTGCTCGTTGCTGTTGGACCACCAGGGTGTGCCGTGATCCATGAGCATTCCCTCCGGCACACCGTAGCGTTCAAAGGTCGCCACCAGCGCCACTTGCACCTCGGCCGTGGTCTGGTCCGGCAGGGCCGTCAGGCTCAAAAGAAAGCGGCTGTGGTCGTCCTCGACGGTCAGCGGGTGGCACCACTGCTCCCTGAACGGGTATGGCCCTTTGAAGTCCATCTGCCACAGCTCATTGCACTGTGCCCGCTCAAACCGCCGGGTCGCGATCGGATCCCGCGTGGCGGTCGCTACCAACCCTTCCCGCTTGAGAATCCGATTGACGGTGCTCTCTGAAGGCAACAGAGGAACGCCTGCCTGCGACAACAGCCACAGCAGCTTGCGCGCCCCCCAGTCGTGTTGAAGGCGCAACTGCACAATCTGCTGCACCAACTCCGGTGAACTCTGCGTCGGGCTCATGTGCGGACGCCGCGATGCTTCCTCGACCCCGGCCAGGCTCTCCGCCGCCTGGTACCGCTTCAGCCATTTGTCCCCGGTCCGCCGAGTGATCCCGAACGTCCGGCACAGCTGACTCTTGTTCGCCCCGGCCTGACTGGCCTGAATGACAAAACTGATTCGTTCATCACGCATGGTCGCTGTCCTAAACGGCATATCCTGGCTCCTCTGTAAGTAACCCAAGATAGCCAACCTGTATACCATGTCTTGAAAGAACATGTATACTATGTCATGATAGCGTACACTCAAGGGTCGTGCCCTACTCGTTTTTGCCTTCCTGTTTTTCCTTACCGATCCCACAGCAAGCTGTGGGCTACTCGGTTTCGTCCCGGCGGCCTGTGGTTCAGGGAAGTCCGGCGAAGCTTCCTACTGCCGCTCTTTCTCCAGCGCTTCGACCTTCTGGCGCAGGGAGGTTAGTTCTTTCATGAGATCGGAAAGGCTGGGGTCGGCTGTACGGGGCTCTCTCTCGGCGTCTCGAAGGCTCGCTTCCGTCAGCATCGATTCGCCATTCGCCTCAGCGGCGGTTGCTATCGACCCGTATTGGGTCGGGACGTAGAGCAGGGACAGCCGGTTGAAGATCAATGAGCACTCGGCCGGGCCGCCTTTCCTGGCGACCATGTGAAACGTGTGCGAGCCTTTCTCGTCGACTTGAAATACAAAGGACATAGCAACCGACTGATCGAGGTAATCGCTTGGATCGAACGACAACCTCGTAAATCCTGCCAGTTCGCCGCTCAGGCAGGTTGCAGCCGCATCGGACAGACCGACATAAAGTTGATCATAGTCTCCATAGGTGTGGTCCATCGAAGCGCTGGCAGTGCCGATGGCCAGCACATAGCCCGGACCCGGTGCGTTGATCGCGCAGGACACTGTACTCGACCAGTCGTTTCCCAAATAGGCTATCGTCGTGGATTTTCCCGACGCCACCCCCGGTTCATCGGTAATGCTGGTCGAATACATCCCGCCAGCGGTGATGGTGTCGTTGACTTTCAGGTTTCCCGCCACGTGTAGTTTCGCTGTCGGGCTACCCGTCCCGATCCCGACATTGCCGCCGTCATGGAGCATGAGGCGGAATTCGGCTACGCCGGTTTCGACAAAATTCAGGCCGTTGAAGTAGTTGATGTGGTACTGGGTGGAGCCGCCTGACATCAGGCCGATTTCCCCATTTACCTGAAGTGCACGTGTCGGGTTCTCCGTCCCTATTCCAAGGTTGCCCGAGACGTAGGTCTTGGGGCCGAGGAAGTAGCCGCCGAAGCCAGTAGTGCTCGCGCCGTAGACGCCTCGGCCGTTGGTGCTGGTCCCCATGACGCCGAAGCCGAGGTCTTCGGCCCGGCCATAAACACCGGCGACGCCATACCCACCGGTCGTCCGGCCGTAGATGGCCACCGCCGATGAACGGACATCGAGCGGGTATTCCGGCAGAGTGTTCAGGATGCCGACTTTCCCGTCGCGGGTAAAGGTCATGAGTTCAAGTCCCGAGTAGTTGCTGCGGAGGGCGAGCGAGCCGCTGTCGGGGAGGTTGTTGTGGCTATAATCGTCCATACGGAAGTGCCAGCGGTTCTCGGGAGTTTCGATGCGGAAGCCCGCCTCCCGCCACAAGGTGGCATGACTGGCTTCGGCGCGGAGGAAGGCTCCTCCCGTGGTGGTGCTGTTGTCGATGTGGACTTTGTCTTCGGGGGTGCTTGTGCCGATGCCGATGTTGTCAGTCGGGGTGGTCAGGCGAATAGTCGTGCCGTCATCGGCCCAACCGGTGCTGCCCATACCAAGGGCAAAGCCGGCCGTATCAGCGTAGCCGGCCCGGGCGGCCGTGTCCGCGTACTGCGCCCGGAACGAGTACACGTTGGTTGCAAACGGCAGTCGTGATTCCGACGGCGACCCGCTCCCGACGGTCAATTGGAGCCATCCCCCGGTATCTTTGAAGAGCGTCCGATTCAAGGGCGTCGATTCCCCGAGCAGCACTTCGAAGAGCCCCTCCTTGATCACCACGTCCTTGGCCGTCTCCTGCCACAACTGGCTACCTCCGGCGGAGTCGTCAAAGAGCGTAAACGTGATGTCAATGGTCGTATCGAGCGGCTCACCCACCGCGTCGGTCAACCGCCCCTGGAAACTGACTGTCCCGGGCACCGCCGCGTGTACTGCCGCGCCGCTCGCCAGCAGCACGACCACAGCCGCCACAGCTGAAAGACTACGCATACCTGACTCCTGATGTATAAGGCATACTTACTGATAGTATTCGAATCCGTCGGCGCACTGTCCCCTGCGTCGCTACTATGGACAATCTATACCATTTTTTGGATTTGTCAAATGGGAGAAGCGGCGCAAAGAAGAACCGCCGGGCCAAACGACCCGGCGGCTACGATAGATCGGAGTGGTAGGACAAGCACCGGTTTCGGTGCTTGATCTACCGACCCGTCACCCTTCGACTCCGCTCACAGCCGGCGGGCTGGTTGGGTGACGGTGGCGGGAGTCTGGGGACTCCCGCCCTACAAGGCTAAGGTGTCAAACACGCAGAGCCGTGTTTGACCTACCTCCGGTATTACGACGCTACTTCTTCGGCCAACTGCATCCGGCGGTAGATCCGGGCGTAATCCCCTTCGGCCGCCACCAGTTCGGCGTGCGTCCCGTGCTCGACCACTTTGCCGTTGTCGAACACGAAGATTCGGTCGGCGCGTTCGAGCGTGTCGGGGCGGTGGGTTACGAGTACGGCGGTCATCTCGGGCATGACCTCGTGGAGGCGTTCCCACAGCTCCGCCTCGGTGCGGGAGTCGAGCGCGCTCGTGCAGTCATCGAGGATGAGCACTTTCGGTTTGCCCACGAGCGCCCGGGCCAGCGCCACCCGCTGTTTCTGGCCGCCGGAGATCGAGACGCCGCGGGTGCCGATTGGAGTCTCCATCCCCTGAGGGAAGGTGGCGATTTCGTTCTTCAATTGCGCGACTTCGATCGCCCACTCCAGGAGCGTGTCGCTGATGCCGTCGCGGCCGAACGTGATGTTGTTGCGGACCGTGTCCGAGAACAGCACCGGTTCCTGGGGCACGTAGCCGATGTAGCGGCGCAGGTCCTCGAGCTTGTACTCGCGCAGGTCGCGGCCGTCGAGCCTGACCGAGCCTTCGGTCGGGTCGACCAATCTCGGGACGAGGTTGACCAGCCAGCTCTTGCCCGAGCCGACTTTGCCCACGACCGCGACGGTTTGTCCCGGTTCTATTTCGAACGAGACGGAATCGAGAATCTTCCGCTCCACGCCGTTGAACGAGAAGGTGACCTTGTCAAACGTCAGTCGTCCTTTGCCGTGACCGTTGGGGCTGACCGCTCCGACGTCGGTCACCATGGCCGGCATGTTCTCCAGTTCGCGCAGGCGGTCGATCGACACGGCCGACTGCCGCGACTTCACCAGGAACTGCCCGATGTCGAACATCGGGAAGACCAGCCAGGTGGCGTAGTAGATAAAGGTCGCGATATCGCCGAGCGACATGTTCGAATACAGCACGCGCCAGCCGCCCGCCAAGAGCACGATCACCACGGCGAACTGCCAGATGGAGTGGTAGAGCGAGTCCATCACCGCCGACGTGCGGATCGCATTGATCTCGGCGGCGCGCCGCTCCTCGGCCGTGGTGCGAAACTTCAGGCGCTGGGCCTGTTCGCGCACGTACGCCTTGACGACGCGGATGCCAGAGAGGCAGGCCTCCATGACGTCGTTGAAGTCCGAGATCCGCTTCTGGAGGGCGTCGTAGCGCTTGTCCAGAAGCGACGAGCTCTTAAAGAACAGGAGGACCAGGAGCGGCAGCGGCAGCACGGCCCACAGGGTGAGGCCGGGGCTGATCGAGAACATGGTGGCGATGATGAAGAGCACCGCCAGCGCCGCCTCGTAGAACCGGAATATGCCCGAGCAGGCGAACCACGAGAGCTTCTCCTGCACGTCGTCGGTCATCCGGGTGAGCAGGTCACCCGATCGGAAGTGGTTGAAGAAGTCCGGCCCCTTGGTCGTGACCTGGTCAAACGCCTCCTGACGGAAGTGCCACTCGAGGCGGCAGTTCATCCACGCCCGCCACGATTGGAAGTACGCGTAGAGCGCATGGCTGACGAGCCCGAACGCGATGAAAGTCAGGGCGTATGACGCGGTCGTGGTCAGGCCGTATCCGGAACCGATGCCGTCGAGGAACTTCGCCAGAAAGTTCTCCGGCACCTTCCCCGTTTCGAGGAAGTCAATGGTAAATCCGACGAGGCGCGGCAGGGTCACTGCCAGCGCCACCTGGATCGGGGTCAGCACCAGCAGTATCAGGATCACTTTCGGGTAGTGCCGGTAGTACTGCCAGAGCCATCGTATTTTATCCCGCATTTGAAACAACTCCAATTCTCGGCTTGAACTGCAGGTGGAACAGCTTCGAGTAGTAGCCGTCCGCCAGGATCAGTTCGGCGTGCGTGCCGCGTTCGATGATCTCGCCGCGACGGATCACGAGGATCTGGTCGACATCGAGTATCGTCGAGAGGCGGTGCGCGATGATCAGCGAGGTCCGCCCCGCCGTCAGTTTTTTGAGCGACGCCTGGATTGTCCGTTCCGTTTCCGGATCGACGGAGCTGGTCGCCTCGTCGAGGATGAGCACTTCGGGATCGACCGCCAGCGCCCGGGCGAACGACAGCAACTGGCGTTCGCCGCGGCTGAAGTTCGAGCCCTTCTCGGAGACCTCGGTCTTGTAACCGGCGGGCAGCCGCCGGATGAAGGTGTCCGCTTCGACAGTCCGCGACGCCTCCAGTATCCGTTCCTCGCTCACCTCTTCATTCTCAAGACCGATATTGCCGGCCACGTCGCTCGGGAACAGGATGATATCCTGGAGCACGAGGGCGAAACGCCTGCGGAGATCCGCCCGGCGCATGTCGCGCAGATCGACGCCATCGACGAGGATCCGCCCCTTCTGCGGGTCGTAGAGCCGCAGGAGGAGGTTGATCACGGTGGATTTCCCGCCGCCGGTTACACCGGCCAGCGCGATCCGGTGGCCGACCGGGATTTCGAACGAGACATCCCGGAGTATCCAGTTTTCGTCGTCGCCATACGAGAACCAGACATTTTCGAAGCGAATCCCCTGGCGCAGGCCGGGCCACTCGACCGGATTTCCCGGATCGAGGATGCGCGGCCGCAACGAGAGGAGCGTGAATATCCGCCGCGCCCCGGCGATTCCCTTCTGGAAGACGCCGAGCTGCTCGGCCGTCCGGGCGATCGGCTCGAATTCGCGCCAGGTCAGGAGAATGAACATGACCATTGTCCCGGCCGACATGCCCCACATCGACCCGAGCAGGAGGATCAGACCGATCTTCATGTACTCGAGGTAGAACAGGGCGTTGAAGAAGATGCACACGGCGATATTGACGTACGCATCCTCGCTGAATTTCCGTTCGTTGTAGTGGTACACCCGCTTGCGGGCGTAGTCGCCGCGGTGGAAGATCTGCACGATCGACATGCCGTGCAGGAACTCCGTCAGCGACGCGGTCACTTCGGCCGCCCGCTTGCGCACCTCGAGGAACCGGTTCGAGGTGATCTTGTGGAAGATGTACACCATCAGCGCCAGCGCCGGCATGAAACCCGCCAGGATGAGCGCCAGCTTCCAGTTGTGGTAGAACATCACCCCGAGTATCCCGGTGATCAACACGACATCGCCGACCAGGATCACCACGGTGTTGGTGAAGAGCATCCGCAGGGACTCGGTGTCCGACTCCACGCGGGCCATGATCCGGCCGACCGGGTTGCGGTCGAAGTAGGAGACATCGAGCGACAGGATATGGTCGAACAGCTTCTTCTTCAGGTCGAGCATCACATTCTGGCCGATGGTCTCGAGCTTCACCCGCTGGGTGTACATGAGGATAACCGAGAGCACCTGGATCAGGACCACGGCAAGGCCGATCCACACCAGCGGCATGAAGTCACGCTGGTCGGCGGGGATTTCAAGCTGCGTGCGCAGCGGGCCGTCGATCGCGGTCTGGATCAGCCAGGGCCAGGTCAGGGACATCGCGGTCACGCCGATCAACAGCACCAGGCAGAACGCCAAGCCCTTGGTATGTTTCGCGAGGAACGGCACCAGTGCGCCAAACGCCTGGCGGATACTGACGTCCTTCTCTTCCTTGCTGATCTTCTCGTTTTCGTATAAATCTGCAGTCATCGTCTGCCTCGAATATCGTTTCGGTGGTGCGGCGGAGCCGCGGCTGATCCGGCGACAAAAAAACCCGCCGGACCTGTATCGGATGCGGCGGGTTTCAAACCTTTATCGAAGCTACCTAAATAGGCAGACCTCTCCCGCCACACATCTTCCCGATCGGCTGCACAGCCGAATTGCCATTTTTCTGGATCATCGAACCCTCGTCTGGCTAACAGGTTTATGTAACGGTTAACGGGCCATTAAAGTATTCTGACGGTTCTCTTTCAGAAATTGTTTCGGCAAGGTAGAATAATTTTTCACAAAGTCAACGATTTTTTTTGGAGTCCCGGAGGTGATGTCAGGTGTAACGGCTTTGGGTGGACTCGGAGTTCCGGGCTATGGTCACAGCCGCAAAAAAACATGACACATTTACTCCGGTGTTGTTTTATTTCCCGGAGCGTGGCCATCGCGTCGGTCCAGCGCGGTACGGTCTCGCGGGTGACACTATGAAGAAAGCCAGTCCCTGCCTGTCACTTGACCCCGCCCGCATCAAGGCTCTCCACAAGGAGGTGCGGGCCTTGTACCGTCGGGCCGGCCGCGCCCTGCCTTTTAGGGAGACCCGGGATCCGTATGCCGTTGCGGTGTCGGAGACGATGCTCCAGCAGACCCAGGTCGAGCGGGTGGTGCCGAAGTACCTGGCGTGGTTGGAGCGATTCCCCGACTGGGAAGCGCTGGCCAAGGCCGACACGCGTGAGGTGTTGGCGGCGTGGTCGGGGCTTGGTTACAACCGGCGGGCGCTCTATCTGCAGAAGCTGGCGCGGACGGTGGTGGAGAATTTCGGCGGGGAGTTGCCATCAGATCCGGTGGTGCTGCGGAAGCTCCCCGGATTGGGGCCGTACTCGGCCAATGCGATCGCGATCATGGCGTACGGGAGACGGGTGGCGGCGGTTGACACGAATGTTCGCAAAGTGCTGATCCATCTCCTTGAACTCCCGACCGAGACGCCGATGGCGGAAATCCAGCGGATTGCCGAGCTGGTGCTGCCGCGTACCGGGATTCGTGAGTGGCACTACGCGCTGATGGATTATGCCCGGCTGGCTCTCCCCCGGGCTGCCCACCGCCGGATTCCCCCCACGTCAAAGCAGTCGCGCTACGAGGGTTCGAACCGGCAGATTCGGGGGGAGATTATTCGGCGGCTGACAGTCCGGAAGCAGGTGTCGCTGCGTGCGGTGGCCGAGGCGATGGGGCGCACAGAGGAGGATGTCCGTCGGGCTGCGGAGGGGTTGGAAAAGGATGGGCTGGTTGTCCTCGCCGGGAAAACCGTGCGTCTCAGGTAATCTGGTTCGCGATCGGAGGTCGCGAGGGAAGCAGTTATCAAGTCGGGTTTCTCGGGACTTACGGTCCCTCGGAACCCGACCTACTCCTCGGGACCGACTCACAGGAGAGATTGCTTCGCTGCGCTCGCAATGACTGGTCATAGACTTTTTCAACAGGCCCTTTCGCAGGGATGACAGTGTCCAGAGGTTTGTGCAAGTCAATGGCAGGAGCCTGGTGACTCCTGCACTACTCGATCCTACCCTACTCGCTCCTGCAATACTCGCTCCTACCCTACTCGCTCCTGCACTACTCGCTCCTAACCTACTCGGGGTCGATCTTATCCGCTCATCCGAATGACCACACAGCAAGCGGTGGGCGGCCAGTCCGAATCTCCCCCCAACGCAAGCGTTGGGGCACCGGGCCTCAAGTAAAACCGACAATCCCCGTCAAATGGTAATCCGCCTGTTGACCAATCGAGCCTGAAACCGTTCCTTCCCCTGATGACCGACCGAGTGGACAGCTTTGCTTGCCGTTACCGTGAGATTGTCGATGATTACGACGCCTTCACGGCGGCCCTCGTGCGTCCGCCGCGGAACACGTTCCGGGTGAACACGATCAAAGCTACTATCGAAGAAACGGTGGAGCATTTCCAGTCGATGGGGTTGTCGCTGACCGCGCTGCCGTGGTATCCCGAGGGGTTTGCGGTCGACGGCGCCGATGCTCTTTCGGCCACGATCGAGCGCTTCCTCGGGACGATATACATCGGCGAAGCGGCTTCGATGATTCCGCCACTGGTGATCGCCGAGGAGCTGCGTGCTGCACAGGTGGTGTTGGATGCGTGTGCCGCGCCCGGTTCGAAAACCACGCAGGCGGCGGCGATCATGCACAACCGCGGGACAATTGTCGCCAACGACCGGAGCTACGGGAGGATCCGCGCGCTGCAGTTCAACGTGCACAAGTTCGGCGCGATCAACACGATCATCACTAACTACGAGCTGCACCGTTTTCCGAGGAGCACGTTCGATGTCATCATGCTCGATGCCCCGTGTTCGTCCAGCGGCACAGTCCGCAAGAGCCCGAAGCTGATCGATAGCTGGAAGCTTGATGTTTCCCTCGGATACGCCGAGAGGCAGATGGATTTGATCCTTCGCTCATTCGACATGTTGAACCCCGGCGGCACGCTGGTCTACTCCACCTGCTCGATCGCTCCCGAGGAGAATGAAGGGGTTGTCGATTACTTGCTGCGCAACCGTTCGGCTCGGGTCGTGCCGGTTGCGCTCGAGGAGTTCCGGTTCTCGCCGGGGGTGACACAGTGGAATGGGCGGGAGTTCTCCCCCGAGGTGGTCCATTGCGGCCGCGTCTGGCCGCACCATAATGATACCGACGGTTTCTTTGTCGCGAAGGTGTCGCCATGCTGAATCTCTGCCCTGAAGGTATCCGCCGTCGCGTGCTCGGCTACCTGAGCGAGCGTTTCGGGTTTGATGTCGCGCTGCTCGATCCGTGGGAGCTGTACCTTTCGGAATCGGCGCGCCAAAAGGTCTTCCTCGGCCCGAAGACGGTGTTTCCGCTCGATCGTACTGACACCGGCGGCGTGCTCATTGCCCGCGCCGGCGATACGATCAAGCCAGCCACGAGCTTCTTCCAGATGTTCGGGCGGCACGTGGTGAGGAATATCGTGCATCTCCAGAAGGACCAGGTGGTCGTCTACTGCGCCGGAGGGGATATCACGCTCGCGCCGGATCAGATCGGCGAAGCGAAGCTTGGTTTCGTCATGGTCGCGTGGGAGGAGAGGCCGCTCGGCTGCGGCCTGCTTCGCGAGGGGGGCGTAATCGAGAACCAGGTGCCGAAAGCGAATCGGATCCGCCTGGAACGATTGTAGGCCGACGCATTTGACTTTGGGTGCGTGCGATAGCCGGGTTCGTGATCATATACCTGCGGCTCATATCTCCACTGACTCTTTCAGACTATGATTGACAGCCCTGTCCACGGAAGTTATACTTCTATAGACACATTCATTCTCGTGTGACAAGAAACAACACGCCTAAACCTTATAGTGGGGTCGTGTCATGAAATCCAGGTACCTGCTGTTGCTTTGGCTTGGATGCCTTGGCATGTTTGCTGCGGTGGGAACAGTCCTGCTGAGCTGCGGCAACGACGATGGCCCGACCGGGGGAACGCCCGTTACGCCAATCGATACGGTGGTTCAGGTCTTCAACGATTTCGACGAGTGGCAGGCCGCCGTCGCGGCTGTTGCCGACAGCACCGTGATCAAAGTCTTCAACACCACCGTACCCAATATCAATCTCGCCGAGGAAAACTGGGGCTGGACACTCGGCGTCAATACGCATCTGGCAACCCATCTCCTCACCTTCACTTCCGAAAACACGGGTTATGACTTTCAGTTCGCATTCTGGACCGAGGACATTCATTGCGATTACCCCCTAACCTTCGACGACGATGAATTCAGCCCGATGATCTGGAATTCGCTAAGCATCGGAGATGTGGGCAACTGCTACTGGGATGCGTTCAACATCAGCGTCGAGAGTTTCCGCAACAACGCCCAGGTGTATGCTGTTGGCACGTACGTGGGCTCAAACGTGAGGCACCCCTCCGAGCGAATCGTTGTCTATGCGCAGGGCTCACTCGATATGGTGGAGATAGAGGAGTTCGACCACACGGCATGGCCCTATAGCGAAACGCCGGTCTTCATGGGTGTCGTCTCCAACATCCCCATCTCGAAGGTGGCCTGCTATGAAGACGCCGACAGCGACGACATCTGCCTCGTTGACTTCTGTTTCGGTGTCGGCTATCGCTGAGAAGGCGCGGTCATCGGACAAAGGGTCTTCCACGGGCAGGAGAAGGTCGTGCTCCTGCCCTCTCCCGTTTCTGCTGTCCGCCGCCCGGGGGGAGGCGTGGCGGCCTGCCACCATAATTGATCTAATGGTTGACAGATCCATCCGGGTTTGTATGTTATGGCAGAACCGTCGTCTTAATTGCAGGACTGTCACATGCGAATCAGAACCGCCATCCTCAGTATTGCCGTTCTCTGCGGCTGCCTCTTTCCGGCTGTCCCGGCCAACGCCCAGCTTACCCGGGAGTGGACCTATGACCCAACTACTCTTGGATATCTGCCGTACTCGTACACGCTCAAGCCGATTATTGTCGATGACTCCGGGAACACATACATCCTGTCGATTCTCCCGGGCCTCACAGAGACAAGGATTACCAAACTGCGCTCGGATTCGACTGTGGATTGGCAGACTGTTGCGGCCGATTCCGGCTTGGTTCTCGATTTCTTCACTCGAACTGCCAATGGTGACCTTTATATCGCCGGGCACCATGAGCGGGAAGGAGGCTGGACAACCTGGCTCGCCGCAATGAAGTTGAGCGCCGCCGGATCGCCGATCTGGAGCCGCAGCCTTACGGCTCCATCCCCGAATTCTTTCGGATGGAATGACCCCAGGTGCGCAGTCGACCACCTCGGAAACCTCTGGATCGGCATTTCCGAGTCAACAGTCGACAGTATCTGCCCCGACTCGACTGACGGTTTCGGCACCTTGAGTCAGGCTGTGCTCCACCGGCTCGTTGCCGCTACCGGGGAGCCCACTGAAATTGACCGAATTGAACTTCCTCCCTGGCAGTCGAGCTTCATCTACGAGGTACAGGCTTCTCAGGATGGCTATGTGAACGTGAGCACCGGGTTGGGTTACCTTTGCTGCAACGACTTCTGCGGGGGCTGCCTCGACTCATGCTTCACGGATTACCGCGGCTCGCCAATCGGGTATCGCGCTGACTGGTACCTGCGCCGTTACACCTCCGGTGGTGCGTTCTCGGGGAGCACCTTTCTGGCCGCCACCGACAACGCATTCTTCAGTGTCGACCTCTTCACCAGCCGAGACGGCGACTTGATGACAGCGATTAAGCAGTACGCGTCTCCACCTCCCTACTGGACTCATCTTTCCCAATACGGTCAGTGGAACATCAGTTTCCCCGGTGAGATCGTCAGTGGTGACCGATTTCTCTTTGACTACGGGGGTTACCTTTACACCATCGTCCTTGTTGACGAACATACAGACGCAATGGCGGTGCAATTGGTGGACTGCGCCACTGGTTCAGTGCTTTGGACTCGCGACCTGGGCTGGGGAGCCATCGGCGTCGATCGCGATGGGAACCTCCTGCTCAAGGACAATTCCAACCTCGTTCGATCGTATGATCGCGGCGGGAATGAGCGGTGGACCTTCAATCCCGGCTATAACATTGGCGATTTTCTCTACGCCGACACTTCGGGCAACTTGTACTACTACTACTATAAGGCACTGCGCAAGTTCAGCACCACCAAAGAGCTGGTAATCCGCGACCACTGGGGCGATTCCCTCGCCCACAAGCAGTTCGACCTCATCCGTGTCGCCGACGATCGCCCAGTCTTCACCGAGGATACCCTCGGCCGCATCACGACCGACGGCAACGGCCGATTCGCGATGTCGTTTGTCACCTCCTCCACTTATGAAGTCGCTCTCTACAATGGCGATAAGGACACACTTGCTGTCGGCGAAGCTGTCAAGATCGCACGCGTCCTCGATAACTCCGCCGCGGTCAAGCACACCGGTGTCCTCGGCACCATGTACTCCCTCCACCTCGATAACATGGCGATCGATTCGTTTTCCACCGTGAGCTTCGATACCCTCACCGATGAATCGGAGCAAGACATCCACCTCACTCACACCGAGGTCCGCTACAACTTGCTTGTATCTCTCGATTGGGACGCCGACCAGGCCTACCTTGAGGGCCTCCAGGAGTCGTTCCGGCGCATGAGCAATTACCTCTACGACGTCACCGACGGCCAGCTTCGGCTCGACACGGTTGTCATATATGATGACAGGTATTTGTGGGATCAGGCTGACGTCTGGATCCACGCCAAGAACGATCTCCACCCGTGTGCGTTCGTCAGGGGGATCGACGACCCCGCGCCGAAGACAATCATGCTTCCCCGGCGGTGGTTCGGCAACGAGCAGGATTGCCGCAATTTCAGCTACGATGAGCACCCGCTGGTGCTCGAGTATTCCACTGTGTATCGCACGACAGCCCATGAACTCGGCCATTACGCCCTCGGCTACTACGACGAATACCTGTTCAGCGCCGGCGAGCGCTGTCCCCTGATCGGCAACTACGGGTTCATGGATTACCAGTATGCCGACGGCGGAGTGTACGCCAGCGAGCTCTCAAGTTCGTTCCGCTACACCGACGCCGCCTGCCGCAATACCGAGCAGTATACGAACAACCATCGCTGCTGCTGGGATCAGTTCGAGGCCCGCTTCGAGCGTCGCTACGGGGCTGATGATATCCTCTCGTGCATCATCACCCCCGATGACGACGAACGGGAGTTGTACCCCGGCGATGATTACCTCGAGGGGCCCAATGACTATGTCGACGATACCCTGTTCCTCGACTACAACGTCGGACGACAGGTGATCTTTCCGGTGACGCCGATGCCACCATCGCCGGAGGTGAAGACCCTGAACCTGCAGGTCACGGATGCCCTGTCCGGTCTGCCAGCCGCCGGGATCGACGTGTCCCTGCGCAAGGGAGGGTTCGGTCTGACCCTGCGCGATATCCCGCAGGGAGGAGCCTCGGATCTCGGGTTGATCTACGTGCTCGGCGCCGAGGACGGCGACCAGGTGCTGGTGGTCGGCCGGGTGGACACGCTCGGAACGGAGAAGTCCGCCTCGCGCTACGCCTGGTCCTATGGCGAGGCTACGGTCGGATCAACCGGTGTCAGCCGCCTCGGCAACCGCTTTGCTTTGTCGCTGCAGGAGGACACCGTGCTGATCGAGACTCAAGCAGTTCAGGGGGACTACCCGCTGATTTTCCAGCCGAGCCTCGCCAGCGAGGTAACAACTTTCGCGGCGGCCTACCAGACGCCCTTTGCCTCTCTCCCGTCGGTTGAGGTCCGTCCCGACGGCGGCACGGCAATCAACTATACGATGTCAGTCGACGGCGCGACGTACGCAGCCGACGTGATTGACACGCTCGGCCGGCGCGGCTCGTTCCTGCTGTGGGGGATTGACGACGCGGCTCACGTTTTTCCTGCCACCGCCGACTATGTCGTCTCCGACAGCGGCCGCCACCTCATTGGCCCGGACGGCACGGTTGAGGTTGTTCTTGACAGCGCCTCGGCGATCGATCGGGCGCTTGTCGTCTCCTCTTCCTATCCGCCGCTACGCACGGGTCTTCCGGACGACGCGGTGCAGGCCGGGGAGGTCCACTCGGTGTCAGTGATGCCGACTGGCGCCGCCGCCAACGCCACAATGCTAATCCGCTACGACGACGCCGACCTGATGGTCTCGGCCGGGTTGCGCGGCGATGAATCATCCCTGCGGATCTTCCGCTGGGATGGATCGCAGTGGACACAGGTCGGCGGTCAGCCCGACACCGCACAGAACACGGTGTACGGACAGATTGCCGATGACGGAGTCTACGCCGCGTTCACCACGGCCGCAGTCCTCGGTATCGATGACGATCCGTCGGCGGATCCACTTCCCTACCGTTTCGAGCTGAGCCAGAACTTCCCGAATCCCTTCAATCCCGTCACGATGATCGAGTACAGCCTCCCGGCCCGCTCACACGTGACTATAGAGGTGATCAACATCCTTGGTCAGAGAGTGAGGACATTGGTGAACGAGTCCAAGTCAGCCGGGACGCACCATATCGAGTGGGATGCCACCGACGATGCCGGCAAGCCGCTCTCGACCGGCCTTTATCTTTACCGTTTCCAGGCCGGTGAGCATGTGGAGACGAGGAAGATGCTGCTGCTGAAATGAGCTATCGTATTGTGCTCAACTGGAACATAGAGGCCTCGGTGGAAACCGGGGCCTTCTTCCTATCAAATCGATTGTAGCACCCGGATCGCAGTGACACCCTATGCCTGCGCGGTGAAGGGGAACATGAACCGAATGCTGTCGAGTGGGAATGTCCCCATGACATGGGCGCCGTTCCCTTCGACGGGCACGTGCGCCACTTCGCCCACCTGCAGCTTGTCCGGGACAAAGCGGAACTCGCAGACCTCGTCGGTTTCGACGCCGATATAGGGAAACAGCTCGGCGAATGTCGGAACCTTCTTTCCCACCACGTCGAATATCTTTACCAGGCCGCCATCGCGCTTGAACATCACGAGGACGTCGAGATCGGGGATATAGTGGATGTGATCGCGCAGGCCGTACACGGTCCAGAACATGAGGAGTTTTGCGTTGAGTACTCCGAGCGTGTCGCTCACCGGCGTCCGCTCGCAAGCCATGTGGAATACCTGGTCGACATCCTCCCGGTGCTCCATATCCAGTCTCTCTAAGCCGGGTTTTGTTCTTGCTCCAGTTTGGGGTATTTCACCTGTCACCGATATACGCGCGGCATACTCATCGACCGGGCGGAATCCGCAGGCACGATAAAGCGAGAACGCTTCTTCGTCGGCGAAAAGGAAGAAGAAATCGTGCGCAGGGCGGGCCCAGTCCAACGCTTTGTGCATGAGCTGTGTGCTGAGTCCCTGTCGACGGTACTCCGGCAGTGTCCCGACCGCTGAGATCTGCGCGGCCCGTTGCCGCTCTCCCTGCACGACCATGTCCATCGAATACACGCAGACATTGGCCACCAGCCGGTCGTTGTCGAAGAATGAGAAGGGGCGATAGTTGTTGTCCCAGAAGCCGGCCTCGTCCCATCGCGAGAGGTCGAGGCTGAAGAGCTGCGAGAGGTAGCGGTTGAATTCGGCTTTGAGGCCGGGGGTGTCCCAGTAGTTTTCGCGGAAGGTGAGATTCATGGAATGTAGCCAATTGTCGGGTTTGTGTCGTCCCGGTGAAAGCCGGGATCCAAGTCATTTTCTTCGTGCCACGGATGCACTTCGTGTATCCGTGCGTGATTGGGGCGACACAAGGTGTACGGTGTCAAGACATAGTATACACTGTGTGTCAGGACATGGTATACATCCTTGGTTGATCAGCCGGGACCAAGAGGGTCACCGACCGGTGGGTCGTCAAGTCGATCTCACGGACGTACATGTGCCGGTAGCGAACCG
>JBGSIV010000269.1:0-10445 GCA_041742355.1 Candidatus Zixiibacteriota bacterium | reverse complement strand
CGACTGAATGTGTCAAGCACCGAAACCGGTGCTTGACCTACCGCCGAAATCCATGGTAGGTCAAACACGGCTTTGCGTGTTTGACGGAGGAAGAAGAAATGGCATGGATTCCCGCATTCGGGCGTGTTGAAAACCCCGGCTCCCCTCTGTCAGCCCGGCGGAGGCCGGGCCCCAGTCACGGCGAGGTCTACCGTATGCCGGGATTGCACAAACGAACCCAATCTCCGACCTGTAGGTCAGGCCGCTTGCGGCCTGACAACCAGATAAACATGGAAACCGACAAAACGCGCAAACGAACCCAATCCCATAATCACCCTACCAGGCCGCTGCCTGTGAGCGGAGTCGAAGGGTGACGACAACAGGTAACCCACAGCTCTGCTGTGGGGAGCCCGATACGAGTGCTCTTCTTAAAGGGACGTAGGTCAGGCTCCTTGGAGCCTGACAAGGGGAGAGTTTGGATCAGGAGATTTGCGCAAACGAACCCAATGGTAGGTCGGTGTTCTTGGTGCGTAGGTCGAGGTTGTTGGGGAGTAGGTCGGTGTTCCGAGGGGCAAAGCCCCGAGAAACCCGACTGGGAAGCAAGTATGAAAAGACCGCGGAGAGCTATGAACGCACAGAGGAAACTGCGCAAACGAACCCAATTCGTCGATGCGTCCACCCGCCGACAGACAAGGCCTGCGAGCACGTGCGACGTCCCTCTCGCCCGAGCAGGATGTGGCCTCAAACCCGCGTGGAATGTGGCCCCGCGACCGCGTAGGGGGTGGCCTTGTGTCACCCCCGAGCGGCCGCATCGGGCATCAGCGAGGTGGACAAGGGGCGCAGCCTGGCCGACAAGGCGGGCTCGAGCTTAAGCGAGATCGTGACCATGGCCCAGAAGGTGACCGAGATGGTGGCCCAGATGGCCAAGGCCAGCGAAGAGCAGTCCAGCGCGGTCGAGCAGATTTCCCGGTCGATGGAGCACATCAGTTCGGTGACGCGGGAATCGGCCACCGGGGTGGAGCAGGCGGCCACCGCGGCCGAAGAGCTCAACCGCCAGGCCGAGGGCCTGCAGAACATGGTCACCAAGTTCAAAGTAAACGCCTGAGCACGCTGAGTCCACGTGAGGACCGCCACCGGACGGGAGACTCGGATCCCCGTCCGGAGAGACTTCGACAACCACCGGACTCCGGGGCGAGGGAACAACAGAAGATTCGCTTGTATTCCTCCCAGCGCTCCCCGCAAGCCGTGAGCACAGGCTCCGGAGCTCACGCGCCTCTTCTTGACAGAATCCTCCCTGAGTCTCTCTCCAGAGCACACTCAGAATCGGCGCGAAAATATTAAAGATCCGCAGATTCCCCGCCGAAGAATAAATTGGAGGAAGTAACGGCGCGCTTGCCGGGCTGCACCGGAGACGCAGTAGAGGCCGTCGTGCCCTCGCTCGGACTCCACCTGTGCCTTCTTCTACCGTAGGGGCGGATATCATCCGCCCTTCTTTTTTTTGAAAGGATAGTGCCTCAAATGGCAGACAAAGGAATATAAGAGTCAGAACTTCGCCATCGCCGCCTTGAGGTTCTCTTGCGTTTGTTCGGAAAACCAGCAGTCAAGGAAGACTCGCTCCTTTTCCTCCTGACGCCGAAGCACCTCAGCGACCATCGGGCCGAGCCGATCCGCTTTGATTGCGCCGTACGTCTGGGACGGGATCTCCGCAAGTTGAGTCGCCAGAATGATGGCCGTCTGCTCGGCATCCTCACCGTCGGCAACCTGATCCACCAGGCCGATCCTGAGGAGCTCCCCCGGCCCATAGAACGAGGCCGAGTCGATAATCCTCCGTGCGGTTCCGGCGCCGACCACCTGCATCAGCGCCTGGAGCGCCGGGTAGGGGACAGGCACTCCGAGCTTTGCTTCGTTCAGCCCCATGAGTTTCTTGCCGGCGCCGATAACGCGGTAGTCACAGCACAACGCCAGAACACAGCCCCCCGCAACCGCGTGCCCCCGGATCGCCGCGACAGTCGGTCTCGGCAGCGTCAGCAGCGCCAGGCTGAGACGGTTGAAGTCATGCAGGAAGCGCGCAAACGCGTCGCGCGGGAGAGGGAAGAGCGACGGAATGTCGAGCCCGATCGAGAAGAACTTCTCGCTGGTCGTGGAGAGAACGAGGGCCGCAACCTCGGGGTCGTTGGACAACAGGACAAGCGTTTCCGACAGCGCCGCGACCATTTCGGCGTTAATGGCGTTCGTTACCGATCGGTCCAGGCGAATGACCAGAGTCGCACCTTTGCGTTCCGTCTGCATCATGATCGCGTTCCTTGCCCTTGAGTGAAGTGCCGGCACTATGAATGCAAGTTGTCTGACGCTTTACAGATAAGATTGTGGCCGCCGCTGTGCAAGCAAAAGATGAATCGGGAGTATTGAGGCCGATTATTTTTGTGGATGGGGACGGAGTCGAAGTTCATATTAGTATCTGAGATCGGCGACCGGCATCCAGAATTGTGACTGCTTCATCTTCCAAGATTATGACGGGCAAATGAACGAAGTACTGCTTACATCTCCAGACACCCGGGAACGACGGCCCGGAACATCGCTCCGGCGGTTTCTCCTGCCGGCCGCGTATATGGTTGGTTTTGCCGTCATCGTGTATTTCATCGCCGCCGGGCTGTCCTACTACGGCACACCCTATGTCGAGCGGCCCCACCACTCCGATTACCGTTCCCTCCGGCCGGCTGGTCGCCTCGGCTTGACCTTCGGCATTATCGGATCGGCTATGATGGTGCTCATGCTCGTGTACACGCTTCGCAAGCGCACCCGCGTTCTTGGCCGACGTCTCCCGCTGCGGCCGTTTCTCGACTTCCACATCTTCATGGGCGTCTTCGGGCCGCTCTTCATTCTTCTGCACACTTCGTTCAAAGTGCAGGGGCTCGTGGCGATTGCCTTCTGGTCGATGGTGGCGGTTGCTCTCAGTGGCTACTTCGGACGCTACCTCTACCAGCAGATTCCGCGCGACGTCGATGACCGCGAGCTCAACCTGCAGGAAATCGACCGCCTGATTGCGCAGCTCGCAGGCGATATGCAGTCCACCGCTCGCATCGATCAGTCGGACGCGGGGACCATTTCAAACCAGGTCGAGGCTGCCTATTCGGTTGGATCCGCCGGTGCCCTTGGTGCCGTCGCCCGCCTGATCTGGACCGACCTGCGGCGTCCCTGGACCGATCTGCACCTCAGGCGGTCTCTCTCGCTCCGCTTCCACCTGTCGGGGAAGGCGTTTGACCGCCTCTTCGCCGCGGCGAAGAGGCGCGCGTTGTTGCGCCGACGACTTGCGGTTCTGGCACGCGTGCAGCGCCTCTTTCACTACTGGCACGTTATTCACAAGCCCTTCGCCATTATTATGTACATCATTATGGGCGTCCATATCGGCATCGCTATCTGGACCGGCTACGGCTGGTTCTGAGGAGTCTCTTATGTTTGGGCAACGACTACATATATTCTCGCACTCATATTTCGTCGGGCTCGCAGTACTGCTGTTCTTTGGCGAGTCCATTCTTGCACAGATTTCTCCGGGGGATCTGCACCGTTCGCACGCATCTCTTGAGGGAGTGGAGAACTGCGGCAAGTGCCACAGCCCGCAAGGAGATCAGCTTCCCGAGAAATGCCTCGCCTGTCATTCTCCCATTGCCGACCAGCGGCGCGCCGGCACCGGATTGCATGCTCGTGCGGAGTACGCCGAGTGCAACCTCTGCCATGTCGAGCACCACGGCCGAGATTTCGACCTGATCTACTTCAAGGGCGGCATGGATTCCTTCAATCATACCCTGACGGGCTATCCGCTCACCGGCAAACACGCGACCCTGCAATGCCGCGAGTGCCATCGACCCGATCGCCTGCGGGACACGGGCGCTCTCAAAGCGGCCAACGTCGCTCCCGACCGCACCTTTCTGGGCCTGAGCCGCGCCTGCACTACCTGCCACACCGATCAGCACCGCGGACAGCTCGGCGCCGATTGCGCTTCCTGTCACACCGACTCCGGCTGGCGTCCGGCCTCCGGCTTCAACCACTCGCTGAGCGCCTTTCCGCTGGCTGGCCGTCACACCGCAGTAGCCTGCGAAAAATGCCACCAACTCCTCGGAGACCAGGCTCGCCCCGAATCCCACTGCCGCCAGTACAAACCTGTCGCCCACGCTCTCTGCTCCGACTGCCACCGCGATCCCCACCAGGGGCGTCTGGCGGGCTCGTGTTCCGGTTGTCATACGGTCGACGGTTGGAACATCGTCAACACTTCCGGCTTCAACCACAACCGCACTCGCTTTCCGCTCGAGGGTCGCCACGTCTCGGTCGCCTGCACCAAGTGCCACGGCGACCGATCGACCTCCGCTCCCCTGCAATTCGCGGCATGTCGCGACTGCCACCGCGACTATCACGTTGGCGCATTCTCCCGCCGTGAAAGCAAAGGAGCCTGCGAAGAGTGCCACACTGTCCAGTCCTTCCGCCCCTCGACCTTCCGCCTCGAACAACACGCGACGACCGATTACCCCTTGAAAGGCGCCCACCTCGCGATCCCCTGCGACCAGTGTCATCTCAGGACTTCGTCCGCGAAGAATGTGGCCTACACCTTCCTCTATGAATCCACCGCCTGCACCGTCTGCCATGCCGATCCCCACCAGGGAAGCACCGCCAAATTTGCTGTTGCGGAAGGCTGCGCAACCTGCCATACTGAAGACAGCTGGCGCGATATCAGCTTTGATCACAGCACCACGACGTACCCCCTCGACGGCCGCCACAGCAAGGTCGCCTGCATCCGGTGCCACAAGAACACCGACATCGCCGACCGGGCGCCTTTGCGTTTTGCGCCCGTGGAGAAATCGTGCGCCGCATGCCACCAGGACTTTCATCGCGGCCAGTTTACGGATGCCGCCGGTACTACCGACTGCACCCGCTGCCATGCGACCGCCGAGTGGCGGCCGGCCCGATTCGACCACAACCGTGATACGCAGTTCCCCCTTGAAGGTGCTCACGCCCGGGTCGCCTGCGTAAAGTGCCATCCGGCCGTTGCTGACGAACGCGGGCAGTATGTCCGTTACCGTCCGCTCGAACGCCAGTGCAGATTCTGTCACGTTCAGCCACCTGTTGGACAGGAGACCGGTTCATGAAGACTCTTCTCATTTCGTCCATTGCCCTGCTGTTGTTGATAGCCGGCGTTGCGCTGACCCAGAACAGCCGCAACCCACACGGGCAGATCAAATGGGATTGCCAGGATTGCCACACGACCGCTTCGTGGACCGACCTGCGGGAGGAAATGGTCTTCAGCCACGAGGAAACCGGTTTTCGGCTTGATGGCGCCCACCGGCAGGCGGTCTGCGCCGAATGCCACCGTGATCCCGTCTTTTCCCACGTTGGGACTGCCTGCGCCGACTGCCACAGCGACCACCACCAGGGACAGCTTGGTCTAGCCTGTGCGGAATGCCACACGCCGCGTGACTGGCAACCCCGCCGCGATATCCTCCTTCAGCACGCCGAGCAGGGCTTCCCGCTGACCGGCGTCCACGCTGTCGCTGACTGTGAGGCCTGCCACAACAACCGCGATCGCCAGGAGTATGTCGGTACCCCCACCCAGTGCGAGGCCTGCCATGCGGCCGACGCTGCGGGCATCGTCGACCCTGACCACCAGCAGCTTGCCTTCCAGGCCGACTGCGAGCGCTGCCACCATGCCGCGTTCGGCACCTGGTCCCGCACCACCTATGAACACCCGGCCTCGTTCCCCCTCACCGGCGCCCACCTCGCGCTCAATTGCAGCGCCTGCCACGAGGGAGGATTCGCGGGTACGCCTGGGGAGTGTTATGATTGCCACGCCCCCGATTTCGCTGCGACCACCGACCCCAACCACGAACAGGGCGGCTTCGCGCCCACCTGCACCGACTGCCATTCAACCTCGGCCTGGGTGCCCGCGACCTTCGACCACGCCGCCACCGGATTCGCGCTGATTGGACAACACGTCAACGCCACGTGCATCAGCTGTCATGAGGGAGGGTATACTCAGACGCCGTCGACATGCTACGCCTGCCACCAGGCCGATTACGACGGCAGCGCCAACCCCAATCACGCCAGCGCTGGGATGCCCACCGAGTGCGAGGTCTGCCATACTCCCAACGGCTGGCAGCCGGCTTCGTATGATCACGACCTGACCGGCTTTCCGCTTACCGGACAACATGTCGGCCTGGCCTGCGCCAGTTGCCACGAGGGTTCCTACACCGGCACATCCCCGGACTGTGCTTCCTGCCACCAGACCGACTACGACGCCACAACCGACCCGGGCCACCTTGCCGCCGGCTTCTCGACAGCATGTCAGACATGTCACACGTCCTCCGGTTGGACCCCTGCGACCTGGGATCACGATGCCCAGTACTTCCCGATCTACTCCGGAACGCATAGAAACCGTTGGTCGACCTGCAGCGAGTGCCACACCGTACCGACCGACTTCGGCACCTTCGAGTGCATCACCTGCCACGAACACAACAAGACCGACACCGACGCGGACCATGCTGAAGAAAACGTTCCCAATTACCGGTATGTGAGTACGGCCTGCTACGAATGCCATCCACGGGGGACTCACTGATGATGCGGGCCGCGCTCAAGTACTCGGTTGGTCTTTTTCTGCTGCTCGCCGGATCGGCTCTGGCCGAGCGCAGTGAATTCGCCGTGACCTATGTCTCGGCCGACCATATTTATGTCGACGGTGGCCGGGAGGATGGCCTGAACATTGGCGACCGTCTGGGCGTGGTTGTCGGCGGCGACTCGGTCGTGCTGGAAGTCGTTTTCGTCGCCGGGCATTCCGGTTCCTGCCGTCCGATCATGGGATCGCTCCAGCTCAAGGTTGGCGATAAGCTCTTTGTCCTTAGACAGGCCCTTCGGCAAGGTGCCTCCGATACAACCGCTGCGCCACTCGCGACATCAGTTGAACCGCCCGCTCCGGCTGCCGAAATCCCACGGGCTCACACAGTGGCCCATCCCACTCGCGTTACCGGGAGCTTCGGAATTGGCTACTATCATTGGGGCGATGGCAGCCCCGCTGCCCTCGACTTCACCCAGACCAACGCCCGTCTCTCGGTCAAAGCCCGGCACCTGTGGCGCGAAAACGTTACACTGGCCATCCGCAGCCGCGGACGATACGACGATCGGGCACGGTCCTATGGCGCGGTCGGCCGGAACGCCTGGGAGAACCGCCTCTGGGAACTCTCCCTCTCCTACGACAATCCTACCGGCCGCCTGTCAGCTACGGCAGGACGCCTTCTGCCTAGACGTCTGCCTGTGGTGGGATACATCGACGGCGGCATGGTCGAACTCCGCCTGACCGAATCTTCACGCCTCGGCCTTCTCGGCGGACAGCAACCCGAATGGTGGTACCGCACCGAGGACTTCTCGATCACTCGCCTCGGAGGCTACCTGCACTATGCTTCTCCCAACCGTGGCGGACTGGCGTTCTCCCAGACCCTCGGCGGTATCGGCGAGTATCATAGCGGAACTATCAACCGATCCTTCCTTGCCAGCCAGGGGCAACTGCAGATCGGCCGCAGTTGGGGAATCAGCCACTCGGCCGAGATTGACATCAATACCGGCTGGCGAAAAGACCGCGCGGGGGAGAGCGCTTCCCTGTCACGAGTCTTCGTCAACACCTGGTGGCGTGCCCACAGCGCCCTGCGCTTGAGCGTCAGCTACGACAACCTCAAACGCTACTGGACCTACGAGTACTATTCGCTCGCCGACAGCCTCTTCGACGACCGCACTCGCACCGGATGGCGTACCCGTATGGACTGGTCGCCCACCTCGACGTGGAATCTGAGCGCGGGCGGCGGCTACCGCAGCCGTCCCGATGACGAAGATCCGACCCTGACCTACAGCTTCTCAGTACGACGGTCATCGCTCGGTTATCGCTGGCTTTCCGCATCGGCGTACTTCAGCGGCTTCAATGGTGCCTTCGAACGCGGCGCCAACTACGCCGCGCGCCTTCAGGCCCAGCTCCCGGGTGCCGGTTTCTGGCACTGCGGTTATGGTGCGTATCGCTACACCGTCGACAAGCTAGACGAAAGCCGGTCAAGCTGGTGGCTCGAAATAGGCATCGATACCGACATCGCTCGTCACTACTACCTGGGCGGGCAGGTGCAATTCAACCAAGGGGATGATATCGACGGCTGGCGGCTCAATACCGAATTGGGTTATCGCTTCTGACCTTTGTCGAATAGCAAATGCGATGGAAACAGGACTCATCTGGATAATTGCGATCGCGCTCGTGCTCGCAGTCTTCATTCCGTACTTCGCCAAATTCCGTAAGACGCAGGCGTTGGCCGAGGCACGGCATGCGGAAGCCCAGTCGCTCGGCATCGACCGTCCCCGCGGCCAATACCCGCAGGTTGATCGATCGCAGTGCATCGGCTGCGGCTCCTGCGTTGCCGCCTGTCCCGAGGGGGATGTGCTCGCGGTTGTCTGGGGAGTCGCAGAAGTGATCAACGGCGATCGGTGTGTCGGCCACGGCTACTGCGAGACTGCCTGCCCGGTGGGGGCGCTGAAAGTCGGCCTGGGCGACATCCGCAGCCGCCCCGACATTCCCATCCTCTCCGAGCACAACGAAACCTCGGTCCCCGGCCTTTTTATCGCGGGCGAACTCAGCGGTATCTCGCTCATTCGCCATGCCGTGGCGCAAGGCCGCCTCGTTGCCACCGAAATCGCCCGCCGCATCCGGCCCCAATCGGGCGGCGGTCCCGATGTTATTGTCGTCGGCGCCGGCCCGGCTGGTCTCACCGCGGCACTGACCGCACGGGAGCACGGCCTGTCGTGCATTGTCCTTGACCAGTACGACCTCGGCGGCACCATCCTCCACTACCCACGACGCAAACTGGTGATGACGCAGCCGGTGGAGATTCCGCAGTACGGCGCGCTCGATCGTGACGAATATGCCAAAGAAGAACTGCTGGCAATCTGGCAGGAGGTCGCGAAACAGTCAGCGCTCGACATTCGCTGCGGTCGGCGGGTGGAAGCTGTCCGCCCGCTTGAGCGTTCGTTCGTCGTCACTCTGGACGGGGGAGAGGAGATCGTCGGGCAGTATGTCGTCCTGGCTCTTGGCCGACGCGGCACTCCCCGGAAGCTGAATGTCCCGGGCGAAGACCTGCCGAAGGTGATTTACCAGTTGGTCGATGCCCAGTCGTACCGGGGCAAACATATCCTCGTAGTCGGCGGGGGGGACAGCGCGGTCGAAGCTGCGGTGGGCTTGGCGCGCCAGCCCGACAATACGGTCAGTCTTTCGTATCGCAAGCCCCGCTTCTTTCGTATAAAGAAAAAGAACGAAGAGGCGGTTACCGATGCTGTCCGGGGCGGCCGGATCACGGCGTATTTCAACTCAGAGGTCCGGGAAATCCGCCCGGGGGCGGTGGTTCTGAACCTGGAGACGCCGATAGAGATTGTAAATGATGTCGTAATTGTGCAGGCGGGCGGATTGCCCCCTTTCGAGATGCTTCGTCAGGCCGGCATTGCGTTCGGCGGCGACGATCTCACTGTGCGGGAAGCGGACGGCCGGATACATGAGGCGATGCAGCGCTGACCGACGGCGAACCGACCGACAGCAGAAACGGAAATCACTTGTCCTTTGCAGCGCCAACAACTATGTATCCCCACTTATGAATCGAAGAGCGCACAGATGGATGTGGGCAGCCCTTCTGGCTGCCGGAATGGCCGCAGGCGGTATGCTCCTGGCCCGCCCCCCGGCCAACCCCTTCAGTGTGCTGGCCCCCGGCCTCGAACTGGGCACTTTCTCGGCCGATGCCCTTTCACCATCGGGCATGGGCACCGTTACCATCCTCCGGGTCGATCCGGCCAAATGGGAATTCAAGCTCCTGGCGCAGAGCGCCGGTGACGCTCCGGGGAAACTGAGCGTTGCCGAATGGGCACACCGCCACAAGCTGACTGTGGCTGTCAACGCCGGCATGTACGACATCGACTACGTCAGCCACATCGGCTACATGAAGGCCGGAAATCACATTAACCGCAGACTACCCAACAGCTATCAATCGGCCGCCGCTTTTGGCCCGCTCCACGACAGCCTTCCGCCGTTCTTCATCTACGACCTCGATGTCGACTCCCTCAAGAGCCTGTCGCCCAAGTACTCCCATGTCGTGCAGAACCTCCGCCTGATCAAGCGGTCGCGGGAGAATCGCTGGACGCGGCAACAGAAGCAGTGGAGTGAAGTTGCTCTCGGGCAGGATGAACAGGGGAGAGCCCTGTTCATCTTTTCGCGCGCGCCGTGGACGATGTACGACCTCAACGAATTTCTCCTCTCGCTGCCAATCGGCATCGTTGCCGCCCAGCATTTGGAAGGCGGATCGGAGGCGCAGATGCACGTGCACACCGGCGATACCACGTTCACTCTGATCGGCGGCTACACCACCAGTTCCAGCGACAGCAGGCGCGGGTGGAGCGGCTGGCCGATTCCC
>JBGSIV010000268.1:0-20585 GCA_041742355.1 Candidatus Zixiibacteriota bacterium | reverse complement strand
GGACCCGCGGCACCCCGGTGGGCGGCGGGGATCGAGGAGATCCTCCGACCGATTTCGATGGCTCCGGGCAGTGCTTCCTGACCGCCAATACCGACGGTGACTCGGATGTCGATAACGGCACAGTCTCGCTCACCACCCCGGTGTTCGACGCTACCGGCGGCACCGACGCCCTGATCAGCTATGCCCGCTGGTATTCTAATGACTTCGGAAGCAGCCCATACGAAGACTACATGGACATCTTCATTTCCAATAACAACGGATCTACGTGGACCCGGGTCGAGCGGGTCGGACCCTCGGGTCCCGAGGCCTCGGGCGGCTGGTATGTCCACTCATTCGTGGTCGGGGATTTCGTCACTCCGACAGCGCAAATGAAGATGCGGTTCGACGTTTCGGACCTGATCAATGGTTCGGTCGTCGAGGCCGGGATTGACGCGTTCGCGGTGACTCTGCTCACCTGCGCGCCGGATTACTTTGTGATCATCACCGATAACCTTCCCGAGTGGACGGCCGGTTGGGCCTATTCGGTGCAATTGGAGGCGGGCGGCGGTGTTGGGTCTTACAACTGGACCGACAAATATGGCGATCTGACCGGGACGGGCCTGACCCTGAGCGCAGACGGGTTGCTTGGCGGAGTGCCGACGGCCGGTTCTACTTCATTCACAGCCGCCTGTACCGATGCGGCCGACAGCACCATCGAACGCGTGTTTGCACTGACGGTCAATCCGGCCCTGACTATCGGGACATCACCTCTGCCCAAAGCCACGAAACTGCAGCCCTATTCGCATACGCTGGCCGTATCGGGTGGAACCGGAGCACGGACTTGGGCGCTTGTCGGCAGCCTCGCCGGAACCGGGATGACCTTTTCATCGGCCGGCGTTCTCAGCGGCAGCCCGTACAATGCAGGTACGCTGGCTGTCACTGTCCGAGTTACGGATGCGATCGGAGCGGTTGACGAGGAGCAGATCTCGCTGGTGGTCGAACCGGAGTACTTCTGCGGCGACATGGATAATTCACGTGGGGAGCCCAATGTGAGCGACCTCACCTTCTTCGTGAGCTTCATGTTCCGCGGAGGTCCCGAACCGCCCGTAGCTTCGGCTGCGGATGTCAATGGGGACTACAGCCTGTCGATTGCCGACCTTACGAGGCTGGTGGACTTCCTGTTCCGTGGCGGTAGTGCGCTTCTATGTCCGTAGCCAAGCCTGTGGTTGGTTGGAGGTGCTAACTGCCTTGAACGGCGTGTGTTCCGGTAGTACCTCTACGCAGTCATACCTATTTGCCGGGGGCCGACTTCCGAGAAGTTCGGCCCTTGGTCGTTACGTGACTTACGCGATCAAGGTGATTCTTACCTCTAATAAAGATGCAATATCAGGTACTTTTCACCCATGAATCTCGCGCAGTGCCGGTAAGTTCGCTGACCTCGAAGTCAACCAACTGATAGGAAAGGCCTTACGAATAGTCTCTCAGTGGGGCTGACTTGGCACATATTTTGAATGTCATTTTTGTGTCAACGTATTAGTCCTTGTCGCCAGACTTGGATCCCGGCCCAACCGGGCAAGTCCGGTAGTGAGAGGGTTCGACTTCGAACGAGAGGTTGAATCAGGTCCGAGGGTGGGTGGAGCGATTCAGACGGACACCGGGTAGCAGTGGTCCCGCCATCGGTCGCTTCAGTCCGAAACAGGCTGCGTCCTTATCAGCGGGGAGATAGTTCGGGGCAATCGCGGCGCCTTGCGCTACGATATGAGACTTGGGCCCGACAGTTTCCTACTCACTGTCGGTGGCCCTTTTGCTACCATACACCCATCAGAGTCAGGGATCGGACGACTCCTACGCCGATCCCTGTTCCTTTTTCGTGTCGGCGGATTCTCTCTGACAAACTCCTTCATAAAATCGACCACTCTCGCTATATTGGGTGCATACATTTCCGTTACTGCCGCGCGCCGCGGGGTCGCGAAGGGTAGCGCTATCGGACGTTGTACCCGTCGGTGATATTTCACGCGATACTCACCAGGCTCCCGTACGTGCGGATCACTCATCTGGAGGTAGTCCATGAAGCTCACCGTTGCAATGCTCCTGCTGATTATGCTCGTGGGGGGCAGTGCCGGGGCCGATGTCACCCGAGGTATTGTGCTGGACATTCCCACCGATGTCGCGCTCAAGCAGTTCGGCGCTGTCCCGGGATCGGCCTTAACCTCGGAAGACTCGGCTGCGATTGCAGCCTATCGATTCACCGGCGATACCATTAAGGTACTGGCGGTCTATATCGACTGGGCCAATCGGCCGAGTACCTATCCGGCCGCCACGATTGACAGCATGCTCTTCTCACGCAACGTGTATCCGGGAGGATCGGTGGCCGATTGGTTTGCCGAAGTCTCATACGGGCAGGCGATCATGGCCGGCCAGGTCTTTCAGTACCGATCGCCCGCCTCTTACTATTCGGACTTCTGGTTCCAGGACGTCCTCTGGGAAATCGACCCCTACGTCAATTTCGCCGACTTTGACGGTAATCACGACGGCTCGGCGGACATGGTGGTTTTCGTCCGTTCGGGGACCGGTCAGGAGGACTCCGGACGTCCGGAGGACATATGGTCCTACGCATATATGTTCGGTTATCACAACGGTCCGGGCCCGTTCGATGGCGTCTACGTCGACACCTGGAACACATCGCCGGAACTGCGGCCGCTGCGTGACCCGGTTTGGCCGCCGAACTTTTCCGGTATCGACAGCCTCAACCACATCCGCGTCTTCTGCCACGAGATGACCCACAGCGTTGGGTTGCCGGATATGTATGACTACGACGCGAAGCTGGACACGACAACCTACTTCACCCCCAACGACGACAACGACCATCCATTCGTTGATTGGTGCATCATGGGATACGCCGGCTACGGGATTTTTTCGATCAAGTCAAACCCGCCGTCGCATCCGTGCGGGTGGAACAAGATGAAGGCTGGCTGGATCGACCCGATCGTGATCCCGGGCAACACCGCCCAAAATATCGTCGTGTACGATATTGAAATGCATCGAGACAGCTCGCTGTACAAGATTCCGATCGCCGGAACGAGGGGGGAGTACTACCTCTTGGAGTATCGGAATCGACGGTCGGCGGGGAAGTTTGATAAAGTTGACTCCGATTTCAGCGTCTACTTCCCCTACACGCTGGCTTATGGTTGCGACTCGCTCGACCGGGGACTCCTCATCAGTCACGTCGATGATTCCCTGGGGGCCTACTGGTGGCGGATCAACTACGGACTGCCGGCGTATCCCCACTACACGGTCGCAGTGGTGGATGCCGGCTACAACCCGGCGCACGACATGATGATGAACCCGGAGGGGCATGTCACGGACAGCGCACAATGGTGGTATCCCTATGAGACGCGCAAAGGAGCGCTGTTTTCCAGCGACGTGCCGGGCCAGAACCTGTTCTCGCCAACAACGACACCGTCGAGCGATGGGTATGAGGGGCCTACCGGGATAGTCGTTCGTGTCGATTCAATCGTGGGTGACAAGCTGTACGCGTATGTGGAGAACCCCGGGAACTCGGACGCCGACAACGACGGAATCGCGGACGTATCGGACAACTGCCCAACCGCTTACAACCCCGGGCAGGAGGATGTGGATCTGGACGGCATGGGCGACGTGTGCGACGCCTGCACCGACACTGATCAGGATGGATTCGGAAATCCGGGATATGCCGCCAATACCTGCTCCGCGGACAACTGCCCGACAGTGCCGAATCCCGACCAATGGGACAACAATGGCGACGGCGTAGGGGATGCCTGCTGCTGCGTGAAGCGTGGCGATATCGACCACACCGGTGATATCAAAGTCTCCGACCTGACGTACCTCGTCAACTACCTGTTCAAAGGCGCAGGTGGGCCGCCCTGTCCGTCGGAGGGAGACGCCAATGCCGACGGCAGCGTTGTGGTGTCCGACTTGGTGTATCTGGTCAACTACCTGTTCCGCGAAGGAGCAACGCCGCCGGCGTGCCCGATATATTGAGTTGGCTGCAGACTTCTTTAATAGGCCATAGGCTCTGCGATCTTTTGGCGGGGTTCTTCGGAACCCCGCCGTTCTTCGGCAATATAATAAATCTGGTGGCCCTCCAAGAGGCCGAGGGCTTGACAGAACGTCATGCCCGGCATATCATTAGGGCCATTCCCACGAATCACATCGGGGAGCGCGGCGGACGCTGTGCGACCGCCAACCGACATCGCAAACATGAGGGAGACAGAATGATCAACTCTGCTCAACCTGCCGTTATCGAAGCCCGCGGTCTCTGCCGGTACTTCGGGACGTTTGTAGCGATCGAAGACATCACCTTCTCCATTCCCCGGGGCCAGATTGTGGCATTTCTCGGTCCCAACGGGGCCGGCAAGTCAACGACCATGCGTATCCTGACCGGATACCTTGCACCGAGCAAGGGGAGCGCGCTGATTGCCGGCTACGATGTGGCGAAGGATCGTCTGGAGGTTGCGCGACGGCTCGGCTACCTGCCGGAGAATGGCCCGCTGTACGACAACATGACGCCGCTGGAAATGCTGCGCTTTCTGGGCGAAGCACGGGGCCTTTCGGATGAACGGCTGAAGAACCGCATCGCGGCGGTCACCGAGCTGTGCGCCCTGCAACTGGTACTGGAGAAGCCTATTGGCAAACTGTCGCGCGGCTATCGTCAGCGCGTGGGCTTGGCCCAAGCGCTTCTCCACGAACCGGAGGTGCTCATCATGGATGAGCCGACTGCGGGGCTCGATCCCAATCAAATTCACGACTTCCGCACCAATATCCGCCATCTCGCCGAGGGCACGACAATTCTCCTGTCCACACACATCCTGCAGGAGGTTGAAGCTGTCGCCGAGCGAGTGCTTCTGGTGCACAATGGGCGGCTGAAATTCGACGGCACGCCGGCGGAACTGGCCGCCGACAGCTCGCTCGAGACAAACTTCCACCGCTTGACACGGCCCGAAGAACCCGATCCCGTTGACGCAACGCCCGTCGTGAACCACGATGCGAGAGGGGGGGACGATGCCTAAGCTGAATTGGATTGCGATCCGGGCGATCTCCCGGCGCAACCTCCTCTCCTATTTCGCCAGCCCGACCGGATACGTGTTTATCACGCTGTTCATCTTCCTCTCGGCGGCGGCGGCGTTCTGGCAGGAACGGTTTTTCGCCGACAACCTGGCCAACCTCGATCAGCTCAACCGGTTCTTCCCATTCCTGCTGCTGTTCTTCGTGCCGGCCCTGACCATGGGCTTGTGGGCCGAGGAACGTCAGCGGGGCACCGATGAACTGCTGCTGACTCTGCCGGCGACCGATCTCGAGATCACGCTCGGCAAGTACTTCGCCGTGCTGGGCATCTACACGGTCGCGGTGCTGATCTCGATGTCGCATGTGGTTGTGCTCTTCTGGCTGGGCAGTCCAGATATCGGGCTGATGTTCGCCAACTACCTCGGCTACTGGTTTGCCGGCGCGGCGATGCTGGCGGTCGGGATGCTGGCGTCACTGCTGACTTCCAACAGCACGGTGGCCTTCATTCTCGGCGCGCTGTTCTGTTCGATCTTCGTGTTTATCGATTCCTCCACCCTTGTGGTGAGCGATACCCTGCAGGAGTTCCTCGCGCCGTTGAGTATCTACTCGCATCTTGATGAGTTCGCCCGCGGAGTGATCAGCTTTGCCTCGATCCTGTACTTCGTGTCAGTCGTCGGCGTTCTGCTCTACCTGAATGTGATTCTCCTCGGCCGCCGCCACTGGCCGGCCGAAGCGGGCGGTTTGCGCTTCGGCGCGCACCACCTGCTGCGAGCAGTCTCTCTCGTGGTGGCTGTTGTGGCGCTCAACGCGATCATCGGCTCCGACCGGGTGCGGCTCGATGTCACGGCCGAACAACTGCACTCACTGGCGGATGAGACCGAAGGGCTGATCGACCAGCTGTCTGATGACCGCCCGGTCTTCATTCAGGCATATGTTTCGCCGGATGTCCCCCGGGCGTTCGTCGAGACACGGGCCAACCTGATCGGAAAACTCCGCGAAATCGATGCGGTAGGCGGCGAGAAGGTCGAAGTTCTCTTCCATGAGACCGAGCCGTTCACCCAGGAAGCCCGCGACGCCCGGGAGAAGTTCGGAATCGCCCCGCGCACGGTGATGTCGACCGAAAGCGCCCGAACCTCCACTCAGGAAATCTTCATGGGAGTGGCGTTCACAAGCGGAGCACGCGAGGAAGTGGTGCCGTTCCTGGATCGCGGACTGCCGGTCGAATATGAACTGGTGCGCTCAATCCGGGTGGCGGCAAATACCGAGCGCAGGCGGATCGGCGTGCTGCACACCGAAGCCAATGTCTTCGGCGGATTCGACTTCTCCTCGATGGCGTCGACGCCCCCGTGGCCGATTGTCGCCGAACTGAAGAAGCAGTACGAGGTGGTCGAGGTCGATGCTTCGTCTCCCCTGCCGCGCGATTTGGACGGCCTCTTGGTTGTGCTGCCGTCGTCGCTGCCCCAGGCAAAGCTCGACAACCTGCGCGAGTATGTGCTCTCGGGTGGTCCGACGTTGATCCTTGATGACCCGCTGCCGACGTTCGATGTGGCCAAATCGCCGATCCTCCCGGCGGATGCCATGCGCAATCCATTCGCAGGGCAGAACCAGCCGATGCCCGAGCCGAAGGGGGATATCCAGAAGTTCATGAGCGATATTGGCGTCGGCTGGAATCCGTCGCAAGTGGTCTGGGACACCTACAATCCGCACCCGGATCTTCAGGAAATGCCGCCAGAGATCATGTTCGTCGGCCGCAATAACGAATCGGCGACCGCGTTCAATGATCTGTACCCGGCTACGGCCGGCTTGCAGGAACTGGTGATGCTGTATGCCGGAGCGGTCTTCAAGGCGGTTGGGTCGCCGTTCGAATTCCAGGAGTTGTTGCGGTCGGGGCGGCTCGCCGGGGCGCTGCCTTACCAGGCGCTGGTGCAACGCGGCTTCTTCGGTATGGGTTTCAACCTGAATCCGAATCCGCGGCGTACACAGACGAACGAATCGTACATTTTGGCCGGGCGTGTGCTCGGCTCCGGTCGCGTGCCGGAGGGAGACTCGACCCGTGAAGTGACGGTCAATGCGATCGTGATCGCCGACATCGACTTCATCACCGATCAGTTTTTCCAGATCCGCAGCCAGGGAATCGCCGAGCTGAATTTCGACAACGTGCCGTTCTTCCTCAACTGCATGGACATGCTGGTGGGGGACACGTCGTTTGTCGCCCTGCGCAACAAGCGGGTAAAACACCGCACGCTCGAAACGGTGGAAGAGCAGACCCAGGAGTTTGTCAAGCAGCGGTTCGCGCGTGAGAAGGAAGCCGAGCAGCAGGCCCAGGACGCGCTGACCCAGGCGCAGACGCGGCTCGACGAGAAGGTCAACGAGGTGCGCAACCGCGCCGACCTGGACATGCAGACCAAGCAGATCATGGCGCAGAACCTCCAGGAGGTCGAAAACCGCCGCTTCGAAACCCTCAAGGCGAACATTGAGGCGCAGAAACAGGCGCAGATCGCCGCCGCGAAGGAGGATGTCGGCGAGGCTGTGCGGAGCATCCAGACGCGCATCCGCACAATGGCGGTGCTCCTGCCGCCGATCCCCGTGTTCGCATTCGGTGTGTTCATCTTTGTCCGGCGGCGTCGCCGGGAAACTGAGGGCGCGGCTGCCGCGCGCCGGTTGAGGAGCTAGCCATGACAGAGAACAGAAAGACACTCATATTCGCCTGCGTCGCGGTCGTACTGGCGCTGCTGGCGTTCCTGACCGCCCCCTCGGCGCCGACGCCCGATGAATTCGCCGATCAGGGTGCGGCCTTTTTCCCGGACTTTACCAATCCAAATGTCGCCACCGTTCTCGAGGTGATGGAGATCGACGAGGCGACCGGCGCACCGTCTGTTTTCAAAGTGGCGTTCGAGAGCGGGCGCTGGGTCATTCCCTCCCACCACAACTATCCGGCCGACGCCAAACTGCAACTCGCGCAGACGGCGGCGGGAATAATCGAAATCAAACGCGATGACTACCGCTCCGACAACATCGCCGATTACCCGGCGCTGGGGGTCGTCGATCCGGGAAGCGCGACGACTGCGGCTGGTCGGGGGAAACGGGTGACGATTCGCGGCGAGGGGGGGGCGGTGCTGGCCGACCTCATCTTCGGCAAGGAGATCGAAGGTCGATCCGGGTTCCGCTACGTGCGGCATCCCGACGAAAAACGGGTCTACGCAAGCCGGGTCAAGATCGACATCTCCACGCGCTTCCAGGACTGGATCGATCCCGACCTCCTGCAATTGACTAGGACCGATATCGCGCAGATCGACATCAACGACTACTCGATCAACGAGCGGACGCGCAGTGTCGACCGCCGCGGACAGATTGTGCTGAAGAATTCGGCTGGGGCGTGGACTATCGGCGGCGGATCGACCAAGGTCGATTCGACTACAATCCAGAATATGCTGGCCACGCTTGATTCGCTGCGAATCGTGGGCGTCCGGCCGAAACCGGCGGGGATCTCCGCAACTCTCAAGCAGGAGAGCGGCGGTGTCCCGCTGACCAACGCCGATCTGCTCTCGCTCCAGAGCAAGGGGTTCTACCTCAGCCGCGAAGGCCAATTGATGTCGAACGAAGGTGAGTTGATTGTGCGCACCCACGGCGGCGTGATTTACACCCTGCGCTTTGGAGAAGTGGTCGTCGGTTCCGGGCTGGCGATTACGGCGGGCGTGACCGATTCAGCCGGGACATCCACCGGCGGCGAACAGAGCCAGTACCTGTTCGTCACGACCGATTACGATAGAAGTGTGGCCGGCGCCGAACCACTCAGCAAACAGCTCAACGAGCGGTTCGCCGATTGGTACTACGTGATTTCGCACGACAGTTTCACCAAGCTGCACAAGTCGCGGGGTGATTTGACCGTGGCCTCGAAGGAATGAGCCGCACGCGGTTAGTTACAAAGAACGAGGCGCCGGGTCGAATCCCTGCGCCTCGTTGATTTTCCGGCAATGGCTGCGCGCCGATCACATGAACTTCTTGACCAGCTTCAAAATGCCCTGGTCCCAGCCGACCCGGTGCGTCACACCCGACTTCACGTGCTGGAGCTCCTCTTTGTGTTCGAGGTACCACTTGTGCGATGAGATGAGCGCGTCCTGATTGGAGTAGCAAGACTTCCACCCGAGTTTCGTCTCGATCTTCTTCGTCGAGACATACGAGTCCTTGTCGGCGGTGCCGTATATCCACTTGTAGAGGGGGGAGATGTGGAGGAACTCGAACACCGCGAGCGTGCCTTTTACCAGTTTCGCCGGAGTCGGTTGAACGCGGGCGCCGGAACCAGCGAAATCACACAGCGCACCGACATCGGATTTTACCTTCTCGAAACGCTGCGCGCCGACATTGAAGACGTCGTTGGTTGCTTTCGGGTCGACCGTCCCGGCCAGCCAGATCGCCTCGACGAGATCGGTGACCTCCAGAAGCTGATAGAGGTTCTCTCCTTTGCCGATAATCGGAATCCGCTTGCCCGAGTCAACCCAATCGTAGAGGATTTGGAATACACCGAGTCGGGCCGTACCGATAAAGGTTTTCGGGCGGATGGTCGTGATGCACATCCCGTCGCGGCGGAATTCCTCGCAGATCCGTTCACCGGCGATCTTCGTCTCGCCGTATGGGCCGACACCGATCATAGGATCTTCTTCGACCAGCGGGTGCTTCTCCGGGACTCCGTAGACAGCCGTGGAGCTGATAAAGATGAACCGTTCAATGTTACACTTGCGCGCCTGCTCGAGGGTGTTGCGCAGGCCGCTGATGTTGGTCGAGTAGATCTCCTGGCGGCTCCACAGGGGGAGGGCGGCGGCGCAGTGTACAACGATTTCGATCTTGTTGTCGTGAATGAGCCGGTACATCCCGTCGGCATCGCGGACATCCTGGTGGACCAGGAGAGCATCAGCCGGGTACTCATTCTTGAAAAACGGGGCAATATCGTTGAGCGCCATGAACGCCACTCCGCGACGGGAGAGGTTCTGCGCCAGATGATAACCGAGATAGCCGGCGCCGCCGGTTATGAGAACGCGTTTACCTTTCATGTACTCCACCTGTTCGACGTGTCGGAAGACAAACGCCCCGCAACCGGGGCAACGCAAATATAGTGCATTTCGGGGGATTGGCAAGACGGAAAGGGGTACCGCCCGGAGGCGACCACTGGGGGCAATCCGGCCTGCACAAAAAAAGCGGAGCTATGGACGCTCCGCTGCGACGTCAATCAACCGGTTTGACTCGGGCCGTCAGTGTTGTTCATACGGCTCGAAACCGGCGGTGAAACCGGGGCCGTACAGGAGAGCGTTCACGAGCATCTGGCGGCTGCCATAAGTGTAGGCGCGGAAGCTCGGCTCGCAAAGGAACGAAATGATCTGCCCCTGGCCTTTCCGTTCGCGCGTGGCGTAGGCGGTGCCGGCCCATCGCGCCCGGGCTTCCGGCCACAGGAGGCCCGAGAGCCGCAACTTGTTCTGATCCGGCGACAGGCGGGCGACTGTCTGCACCGGGGACTTTGCGAGCATGGCATCGCGCGCCCAGACCAAAACCGGCAGGGATTGGCTAAGACCGAAAGTCAGGTAGTCGTCGAGATCGAGCTCAGCCCGCATGATAACACCCCCGGGATGGAATCGGCGCTGCCAGGCATCGGCTGTCTCATCGGGACCCTTGCCCGCTTTCTCGCCTTCTTTCTTGGCTTCCTCGGCTGAGACCTTTTCCGGATGCCATAGGGCCATAGTGTCAACCGTAGGCGCCTCGGCGGAGATCTCCCGCTTCATTGCCGACTCGAACTCGTCGAGTTTGCCGAGGACCTGCTGCATCATGCGCACCCCGGAGAGGCCAACTGCCGTATCGGCCGCCCAGGTTGTGGCCGAACCGATGAGGATGAGCGTGCCGCCGTCGCTCACCCATTTGGACAGCGAGCCCTGGCCCGCTTTGCCCATCACGTTTTCAAACGCATTCCCCCAGGCATCAGGGATCACCAAAACATTGTAGGGGGAGAGATCGGCCCAGGCGAGACGGTCGGCCGACAGGAGCGAGTGGGGCACTTCAAGTTCCTTGTCGATGAGGAACCAGAGCGCGCCCGCCGAGGTGAAATCCATGACCGATCCGGCAACCAGGGCGATACGCGGTTCTTGCAGGAGGCGGAAAGTCTCGGCACCCAGCTTCGAGCCCTCTTCCGAGTAGCCGCCGCTAACGCCGTATATGTCGATACCGACCTCCTGAGAAACCTGCCGCATAATCGCGGTCAAGTCATCGGGATTCCCGCGCCGCCGCACTACCAGAGCGCCGCGACGAAACTTGCGGCTTTCCAGCACGAACGGATGCTCGGCAGCTCGGATCGTGAGCTTCTCATCGAACAGCCGATTCATCGCAAGGTAGGTCTTCTCACCGACCATATCGATGACGAAGCCGTAGGGGGCGTCAGGATTGTACACCTGCCCGGTCGCTGGAATCACTTCGGCCACCGGTTCCGCAGCCGCCTGTACGCGGCCCGTGCTGAAGTATGCGTCGATATCGTACAGCAACGGGACCGACCACGCCGAGGTTTCGTACATGCGCGTCTCGCCGTGCTTCTCAAGTTCACGCCGCTCTTCCTCGAGGAACTCCTTCTTCAGATGCAGATCGAATTCGAGGACAGCCTTGGCGAGCGCTCCCTGCGGCTGGGCGGTACTGACGATGTACGTGCCGGCCGGGAAGCTCTTGTTGGTTTGCGTCTGCCGCCATCCGTCGACAGCCGATGATACCGTGAAGGGCTGGGTGGCTCTCGCGACCTTGATTCCCTGGTTTGTCAGCGAGTTAATGAACCGCGCCATCTTGATTTCGTCTTCATCCGGCGCGAAGAGGTAGGTCAACCCGGAGGATCGTCCCTGTTCCACGATGCTCTTGCGAGTGAGGTAGTAATCGCGCAGCAGTTCGCGGCGGTTGTTGGCGGCGGTCGCGAGGTTGGCCAGCGACGAGGTGAACTGGTGGTTCATCGCTTCATGGTACGTCAGCAGGTAATCGTCGCGCTGGCGGACGAAAGAGCCGTCGACGCCAGCCTGCTCGTAGAGAATGCCGACGGCGCCGAGGAAGGTCGGCCAGGCGGAGCCGTAGCCGATATACCACTGCTCATTCCACTCGCCGGTGTAGTAGGGCCAGCCGCGCCGGTCGAGCGCGGTTGCCTGATCCCTGCCGAATATCTGGTACCACTTGAGAACGTTAGACGGCGTGTTGTAGTTGATGGGCTCACGCGGCGGTGAAAAGAGGAACGTGGCGTTGGACCCCATCTCGTGTCCGTCGACTACGAGCACCGGGTTGTATTTCACAATTGACTTCACGCGACCGATTGTCTCCGGCTGAGTCAGCAGGATCCAGTCGCGGTTGACATCGAACCAGTAGTGGTTGCCGCGGCCGTACGGCCAGACACCGCCGTGCTGCATAGCGCGGGAGTCGTAGTTCGGCACGTTGCCGCGGTAGGTCTGGAGCATCGAGAGGTACCGCTCGCGGCCGTCGGGGTTCTCCGATGGTTCGATGAGGATAATGAGATTTTGGAGCAGGTGTTGGGTGGCCGAGTCGTTGGCCGCGGCCAGATGCCAGGCGAGCCGCGTGGCGGCGTCGCTGCCGGAAATCTCGTCGCCGTGAATGCTGTACGCCAGCCAGCAGAACGCGGGCATATCGGCAGTCAGCCGATCCATTTCGGCTGTCGTGATCTGTTCGGGATCGGCCACCTTTGCCATTGAGGCGCGGTACTCCTCCAGGCGGGAAAGATTCTCTGGGGTGGAGATAATCAGGTGAAAGAGCTCGCGTCCTTCGTGCGTGGCGCCGTGCGGTTCGAGCATCACCCGATCGGACTTATCGGCGAGCACGCGAAGGTAGGCGTCGATTTCGCGCCACCAGGCCGGCCAGTGGCCGATCGGTTCGCCAAGGTAATCATCGGGATTAGGAACCGTCATGTCATAAACACTCAGGTCGTAGCACGGGGTAGTATCCTGCGGCAGGTTGCGGTCGTACGACGGGTGGAAGCCGGCGAAGGCCGGAGCCGGTGACGACAACAGAAACGCCGCAAGGAGAGCCGGGAGAGCGAGAGAGCGCATGACTGCCTCCTTGCGAAATGAGTGGATTGCCAACGATGGAACAAGAAATCGTGGCGCGGGGGAGAAGTAAAGGGAAATCAGAATCCGATGCCGAAGCCGTGCTTCAGATATCCGGCGGCGTGTCCGGTTCCGGCGGTGCCACATCCTCCGGAGTATGCAGCCGGACTTCGAAGAGGCGGATGATCGCGACGAAAACCGCGGCAATGAGCGGCCCGACCACCACGCCAAGCAGCCCAAACATGGCCACGCCCCCCATGATGGCGAAGAAGAGCAGCAGCGGATGCATTTCGGTCCGGCCGGAAATAAGGTAGGGCCGAATGATGTTGTCACTCTGGGAAATGACGATCGTGCCGATCGCGATCATCAGAATTCCCTTCACATACGAGCCGCTGAGCATGAGGAAGACGCCGGCCGGAAGGTACACAACGAAGGCGCCGAGGAAAGGAATGATCGAGAGAAAGACCATGACCGCCCCCCAGAAGATCGCCGAGGGGAGGCCCATAACGGCGAAAAGCAGACCCCCGAGAACGCCCTGAATGACTGCCACGACGATGCCGCCGTACATGGTGGCGTAGATCACGTCGCGCAGCCTGCCAAAGACGCGTTCGATCTGCTCATCCGGAATGGGCATGAGGCGCTTGGTCTTGGCCACGAGCTGAGCGCCGTCACGGAAGAAGTAGAACATGGTGAAGATCATAATGACGAAGTAGAAGATCGCCTTCGCGGCGTTGGTGACGATCCAGGTGGCCTGCTGGAGTACGAATCCGGTGACCTTGTCGAGGCCTTCTTTGATGAGCTCATCGACGCTGATATCCGTCAGGTCATAGAACTGCGACAGCTTGAGTCGTATCCCCTCAAGCCAGGGCATATAGAGCCGCAGGAAATCGTCGAACTTCCCCGCGCGGTAGAGCGTGTTGATGCCGGCCACTGCCGCGGCGGCTTGGTTCAGAAGGAGCAACAGGATATAGCCGAGCGGTCCGATGATGAGCACCACGATGAAAAGGCTCATGATCAGCGAAGTCAGGTTCGGGGAGTGGAGACGACGAAGCAGGCGATCGTAGAGAGGGCGGAAGAGGATGACGAACACCGCGGCCCAGGCGATCGGGGCGAAAAAGGGAATGATGAGTTTATAAAAGAGGTAGACGAAAACCGCAGCGATCAGGAAAAAAAGTGAAACGAGGAAATATTCGCGTTTCATAGCGTGCCTATTCTCGCGGGGCCTTTCTTGCTGGCGGCAGTGTACTCAAATCGTCCCGGCCGGGCAACTGAAAAGGCGGAGGTTGCGCGCGGGGTCGAGTCGCGTCCGGCTAACCTGTTGTCATGCGGTTGGTTGCGTGATCGTAGCTGATGTCGGTCCGCGATCCGCAGACGCAACCGACGGCTCACACGATAGTTCCATCAGGAGTGGCCGGCTCCGAGAACCGAGGCCAGAACTCCCGGGAACACCGTCAATTTCTGGCAAAAACTTAACCGATTGAAGTAAAGGATTTTAAGAATCCGACGAAAATAGAACTAACGAAAACGAATGATTGACGACGGGCATTGAGTGTCTCGCTCGGTGCTCGTGACCTTGAACGCATCTTTTAAAGGAGTCCGGTATGGCTACCCGTAAAACCAACACTGCCCGTCGTGCTGTGTCGCGTCGTCGCACTTCCCCGCGCAAGGTGACCAAGCAGTGGTCGTCGCAGGAAATCCAGTTCATGCGCAAGTACTACCGTCAGTACGAAACCTCCTGGATCGCCCGTCAGCTCGGCCGGACCGTGTACTCGGTTCGTTACAAAGCCTGCACGCTGAACATCAAGAAGGCGAATCCGAACGTGTGGAAGGGCAACAAGGGGACCAAGAACGCGTGGAATTCCTTCTCGCCGAAGGGCTCGCGCCCGACGACCAGCCGGACGACCCGCAGCCGTCGCACGACGAAAAATGGGCAGTGGAAAGCCACCCAGCGCACCCGCCAGAATCGCCGTTCGACCCCGCGTCGCACGCGCTAAAGGTGCACTCGACGTCTCCAAGAGATTACGTCGTACCTTGATAGATGGCCCGCTCCGGCATCGGACGCGGGCCATTCTTTTTGCCTCCCCGGCCTTGCCGCCTGCCTGCTGACTTCCGTACATTCTCTGGACCTGTCGCGGGTTCATGAAACGACGAGGAGAGTCTGCCCATGCCTCATCCGATCTGGCTGTTCTTTGATGTCGGCAACACGCTATTCTCCGATGACTATGGCATGTCCCGCGTTTATCTCATGCTCTACCAGGCGATCGCGACGGAACACCCCGGGGTCACGTTCGTCGATATTCTGACGATGCGGGAGGAGCAGATAATCAGATATAACGACAGCCAGCCGCATTGGTCTATCGGGATTCGCTACTTCGGCCGGGAGGGGTGGCTGGCCCTGCGATCGCAGATACTGGACGACTTCGATCGCAACTATGTCCGATACCACCAGCCGGCCCCCGATGTGGTGCGAGTGCTGCATGAATTGGCCGGCGAGTACTGCCTGGGTATCGCGGCCAACCAGGTGCGCTCGTGCCGGGCGGCGCTGGAGCAATTCGGCCTGCTGGAATATCTTTCAGTGGTCTGGATCAGCGACGAGATCGGTTTACATAAACCGAATCCGGCGTTCTTCGAGGGAATGTTGCGGGCGGCCGGGTGTGCTCCGGAAGAAGCGGTGATGATCGGTGATCGTATTGATTATGACATCCAGCCGGCCAAAGCGCTTGGGATGCGGGCGATTCAGGTCTACTACCGGGACGAATCTCAGCCGGAAGAGTTGGACGAATATGCGCGGCAGTACTACGCCAGTCTGCGGCGGGCCCGGGTAGCCCAGGTCAGGCCGACATCCCCAGCCGAAACGCCCGATGCAGTCATCACGACTCTCGCAGCGCTGCCGGCCGCAGTGCGGAAACTGGAGTAGCGGATCATTTGCGCTCAGGCCGCGTCCATATGTATATTGCGGCAATTGACAGGAGGTGCTGTATGCCGGTATTCAAGTACGGCGACATTGCGATGCCGCCGGTGCAGGGAGAGGGAATAGAGGCGATGACCGGGGGACCGGTGATCGGGGCGGCAGAAGGATGGCAGAATCATGTCCTGCGGGTGTTTAGACTGGCGCCGGGGGGCCATTCCCCGCACCACGAGCATGCCTGGGAGCACATCAACTACGTCATCAAGGGGCGCGGACGCCTGCAGATCGGCGACCAGGTGCACGAGCTGTCGGAGAAGGACATGGCCTTCGTGCCGGGTGACACGATGCACCAGTTCTCCAATCCGTATGACACCGATTTCGAGTTCATCTGCATCATCCCGAATCTTACGCTGCCACCTCATAACCAGCCTCGGTAAACGAAAACAGCCGCCCGCCTGTGAGCGGACGGCTGCTGCCGTTGCGAGGTACACTACAGATCGTACTTGTCGCCCTCAGCGGCCCTTGCGAGCCAGTTCGTAATTCTCGTTTACCTTATCCCAGTTGATCACGTTGAAGAACTGCTGGATGTACTCGGGACGGCGATTCTGGTACTTCAGGTAGTATGCGTGCTCCCAGACATCGATCCCCAGCACCGGGATCTTGCCCTGGATAAGCGGGCTGTCCTGGTTCGGTGTGCTGACGACCTCGAGCCCGTCGTTGCCCATCACCAGCCAGCCCCAACCGGAGCCGAACTGATTGGCGGAGGCAGTGGAGAACTTCTCCTTGAAATGGTCGAAACCGCCGAACTTGGTCTTGATCGCGTCAGCCACCGGCCCGCCGAACTTGGTGTCCTTCTTCAGCAGCGGCCAGAAGAAGGAGTGATTGATGTGCCCGCCGCCATGGTTGCGCACGGCAGTCCGGATGTCCTCGGGAATCTTGTTGAGGTTGCGCATGAGATCCTCGAGCGTCATATCCGCGAACTCCGGGTGCTGGGACAGCGCTGCCACGAGCTTGTCGATGTACGTCTGGTGGTGCTTGTCGTGGTGGATCTCCATCGTTTTGGCGTCGATGAACGGCTCCAGGGCGTCGAAGGAGTATCCGAGATCGGGCAGGGTATACTGGGTGCCTTTGATTCCGGTCTGAGGCATGTGGTCCTCCAGGCTTCCTAAATTTCGGTTTTATGGAGCAATTACGTCTCTTATACGTTATAATAAATGTAGTAACGACCGGCCCGCCCGAGGGTTCCCCGCGCGGCCGAAAAAACCGCGGGGCGGAGGTTGGACAAACACCAGCCCATAAGGTGGTTTGCGCAATAACCGTTTCCGCAATCCGGAACAGAATCCTGGAGTACCAATGCTCGAATCGATGTACGACCGCGATCTCGTCGCCCCAATGTGGCGCGAACTGGAAGAAATCGGCGTGCGCTCCCTGGCAACCCCCGAAGCCGTCGACGAGGCGATGAAGCAGACCGACGGAACCACGCTCATTCTGGTCAACTCCGTCTGCGGGTGTGCCGCCGGCAGCGCGCGTCCGGGCCTCGCCCTTGCCCTGCAGAACGACATCATCCCTGACCGACTCTATACGGTGTTCGCCGGAGTCGACCGCCCGGCAACCGACCGCGCGCGGGAGCACATGGGTGACGTTCCGCCGTCATCGCCGTCGGTTGCGCTCTTCAAGGATGGCGAACTGGCGTTCATGATGCCGCGACGCTTTATCGAGGGGCGGACCGAGGCAGAGGTGGCCGAAATGCTCATCGAAGCTTTCAACACCCACTGCACTCGCCGGGGGCCATCCGTCCCGCGCGAGCGGATGCTTGAGGCGTTTGCCTCTTCGAGTGCCCGCTGCAGCTCGGAATTGAAGGCCAGGTAATCGGACCACAGCCAAATCATGAACAACGCCGGGCGGCGGTGCAACCACCACCATCCGGCGTTTTCGTTTGCTGTCGGATCAGGTCGTCTGACTGCCAACCGGATCACCGCCCGAACAGGCGATCGACTGATATTTTCCCCGGTCCGGTGAACAGGAGCATCAGAAACGCCGTGAGGTAAAGGAGCGCCATCTCCGGCTTCGGCCAGGGATCGTTGGCGTGGATGACGAGGCCGGCGACGACCATCGTGATGATGAGCGGAATCACGGCCAGCCGCGTGAACATCCCCAAGGTGACAGCGAGGGCGCAGAACAACTCGGCGAAAACCACTAGGCCCAGCGAGACTGCGCTGCCGACACCGAACGGATCGGCGAAAGTCGCCGAGCGTTCTCCGTAGCTGGCGAACTTCCCCCAACCGTGGCTCAGGGCCATCATGAGACCGGTGCCGATGCGCAGCACCAGGAGGCCGACAGAGACGCCGGCGGTTGTTCGGGCGATCGCATCGCGGCTGGTGGCCCAGTTCTTCAAGGTGTTCATCGTATATTCTCCGGTTGCCGGGCCACTGCTGTCACCCGAATTGTCAAATGTCGCACCGTTGCTTTCCGCGTACTGGCCGGCGCCGATCCTTATACACCGACGTCTGTTTGCGGATGGATCATTGACAGGTAGAGTACACGTATCCACGCCGAATCGCAAGCTTCGACGTGCCTGCGGCGGTTCTTCGCCGTCTGTACCGCTTGGTACACCGTGACATCAGTCCGGAGAATGGCCCTTCGGCAAGGAACCTCCTTCCCGTCAATCCGGTTGGTTATACATGTAACGGACAATGGGTCGGGGCGTCGCGAAGAGGCGCCGAAACCGGCCCCGACGTTTTGGATGGGGAGGACTGAAGATGCCACGAATCGCCGGAATTGCGACCGAAGTCCCGCCGCACCGGATCGACCAGGAGTCGGCCCGCGAGTTCGTGCGGGACCTGTTTGGCCGCACACGCGGAGATATCGAGCGGCTCCTTCCCGTGTTCACTAACGCCGGTATAGAAACCCGCTACTTCTCCCGCCCCGCCGACTGGTTTCGCACGCCCCGGTCCTTTGGAGAAAAGAATGAAGCCTACATCGAATCAGCCACCGCGCTGGGTGCCGAAGTGGCCGGACGTGTCCTGCGGGAAGCGGGGGTGACCCCGGACACCGTCGACAGCATTATCTATGTCAACACGACCGGCCTCGCCACACCGTCGATCGATGCCCGCATAGCAAACGTGCTGGGGTTACCCCGGCATGTCAGGCGCACGCCGCTGTGGGGGCTGGGTTGTGCCGGCGGCGCAGCGGGCCTGGCTCATGCCTGGAGCTACCTCAACGCCCATCCGGGCCATCGGGCGCTCGTGGTTTGTGTTGAACTGTGCGGGTTGACGTTCGTGGCCGACGATTGCTCCCGCAGCAACCTGGTGGCGACCGCGCTGTTTGGTGAGGGAGCGGCCGCCGTGCTCGTGGTCGGCGATGAGATCGAATCGGATGGCCCGAAGGTCGTGGACGCACACAGCCGGTTCTACCCCGATTCGCTGGATGTCATGGGGTGGAACGTGGCGAGCCGGGGCCTGCAAGTGGTCTTCGCCCAGCGAATTCCCGAGATCGTGCGGGAGCAGGCAGCGGTGGATCTGGATGAGTTCCTTCGCCCCCACAGTCTCGGCATTAGCGATATCTCGGCCTGGCTCCTTCACCCGGGCGGCCGGAAAGTCCTGGAGGCATATGAACACGCCCTCCATCTTGACTGCGGTCAGACCCGTTTCTCGCGCGAGACTCTCCGCGACTACGGCAACATGTCATCAGTGACCGTTCTGTTCGTGCTCGACCGCTTCCTGCGCCAGTGCCCCGAGACCCGCGGCACATTTCTCCTGTCCGCTCTCGGGCCGGGCTTCAGCTCCGAGTCGATACTGCTGGGCCGGTAGGATTTCGCGCTGCAGCCGTGTCCGGGCACCGGAAGTATCTTCGACGCCAATGCTCCCGTGATTTGAAAAGACGATCGCCGCGGGACTGCCTGCGGAAGTGCGTGCCGCTGCGTGCACCGAAGCCGGCTGGCAGCACCCGTCGTTGGGAAGGAAAAGCGTATGTACCGATATTATGGCGAATCTGATGACAGGCATCAGGGGACCCGCAATCGAGCCACACTCTCGCGATCCTGGCCTTGGACGAGCCGCATGAAATAGAGGGAGACGACCATGACCACATTCGATGCCGCAGACTCCCCATGATCACCTCTGTTGTGGTGTCCCGACCCGGAAAGCCCGGCCCACGGGCCGGGCTTCTCCGGAAACTGACGGGGCACCGTCCTGCACCGCCTGAACACATTACCGTAAATCAACCGTCAAAACATAGAAAGGAACTGAGGGATGACCACAATGAAGAAATCCGCTATGGTCAAACTCACGGTGATGAGCCTTGCGCTCATGGCGTTTGTCGCCGCCTGCGACGACGACGACGACGATAACGGGGTCGGCCCGACTCCCGAACAAACGGCAATCCGGGTGATCCACTTGAGCCCCGACGCTCCGGCGGTCGACGTCGCGGTCGACGGAAATGTGGCCGTATCGGATCTGGCGTTTGGAGAGCCCTCGGGCTATACCGGTGTCGAACCGGGCACGCGTAATATCGAGGTTTCCCCGACCGGCGACACGGCAACCACGGTGATTACCACCGACCTCGACGTGCAGCAGAATACGAGCTACACC
>JBGSIV010000267.1:0-1811 GCA_041742355.1 Candidatus Zixiibacteriota bacterium | reverse complement strand
GGGTTCTGGGTCAGCAGGCGGGGATAAACGCGGTCGCGGTGTTCCTCATGGGTTTACTGGCGCTGGCCGCCGGGGCCTGGATCTACGGCCGCTGGGGCATACCGGCGAGCGATCCGGTGATCCGCCGGGTGGCGCAGATCACGGCGGTGCTGCTCCTGTCGATCGGGTTGGGGGCGGGGCTGTTCGGGGCGAAGACGATCGCGGCGATGCCGGACACTACTGCCGACGCTACCGGCACGATTGCGTGGGAACCGTTCACGATGGAACGGGTCGAGGAACTTCGCAGGGGAGGGAAGATCGTGTTTGTCGATTTCACTGCGGCGTGGTGCCTGAGCTGCCAGGTCAACGAACGGGTGGCGTTCGGGTCGGCCGAGGTGCAGGAGAGATTCGATGAACTCGGGATTGTCGCGATCAAAGCCGACTGGACCAACCGCAACGAAGAGATCACGCGGGCGCTGGCCGCATTTGGCCGCAACAGCGTGCCCTTGTATGTTCTCTACGGACCGGGGAAGGAACCGGTCCTGCTTCCGGAAATTCTGACGCCGGGCATTGTACTGAAAGCACTGGATCAAGTTGACGGCTAGTGCGGTCGACGCTCACCGACCGCTTTGGCCACATTCACCTGTGGGCGAGGAGAACACGATTTGATGAAGGGACGGTACCTATCGATTGCCGCCGCCGGGCTTCTGACGGTGATGGCGGCCCGGGGTGTGCAGGCGGGCAACGAGGGGAAGGGGAGCGACGCCAAGGCCGAGGGCCAGTCAGTGGCGCGCAAGCCGATCGCAGTCGGGGTCGAGGCTCCCGACTTCACGCTGAAAGGAGCCGACGGCAAGGAAGTGAAGCTCTCCAGCCTGCGCGGCAAGTACGTGGTGCTCGAATGGGTCAATTTCGACTGCCCGTTTGTGGTCGCTCACTATAATTCCGGCAACATCCCGGGCCTGCAGAAGGCCTACACCGACAAAGGCGTGATGTGGCTCTCGATCTGCTCGTCGGCCAACGGCAAGCAGGGGTATTTCGAAGGGGAGACGCTGCGCGGCCGCATGGAGCAGCGCAACTGGAAGGGAAGTTCCTACCTGATCGATGCCGAGGGAACGGTGGGCAAGATGTATGAGGCGAAGACCACCCCGCACATGTTCGTGATCAACCCCGAAGGGCTGATCGTGTACGCCGGGGCGATCGATTCGGAGCCGACGACCGACGTGGCGGTGATCCCGAAGTCGACCAACTACGTGGCGGCAGCGCTTGAAGCGACGATGACGGGCAAGGAGCCGTCGACCGCGATCAGCCAGCCCTACGGCTGCGGTGTGAAGTACAAGCAGTAACGCGCACGATACATTCAGCCATTGAGAACGCTTCGCGGAACACATCTGCGGGGCGTTCTTTTTTTGTTCACGTGTTGCGGGGGCGTTGTTACTATAGAAGGAAGAAGATCCACGAGGATGAGGGTACTGTGACGCAAGCCGACCGGCAGTCTGTCGATAGAGAGGCATCGAACAAGTGGCATGCCGCGGATACGGATGAGATCCTGCGGCAGATGGACAGTTCGGCCGAGGGTTTGAGCGGTCGGGCGGCCGAACGCCGCCTCGAAGAGACCGGGCCGAATTCACTCGAGCAGCAGGAAGGGCGTTCCCCCGTTCGCCTGCTGATTCACCAGGTGAAGAACCCGCTCATTTACCTGCTGACCGGAGCGGCCGCGGTATCGGCGGTGACCGGGCATGCGGTCGATGCCGCGGTGATCGCCGGTGTGGTGCTGCTCAACACAGTGCTCGGATTCGTGCAGGAGTGGCGGGCGGAGGGCGCGCTCGAGGCGC
>JBGSIV010000266.1:0-23365 GCA_041742355.1 Candidatus Zixiibacteriota bacterium | reverse complement strand
AACGCGACCAACTCCGCGCCGAACTCAAGGAGTGGCGCGAGTCTCTTGACGGAATTCTCCGTCTCCACGGGGCCGAAGGACGCTGGAAGAACGCCGAACTCGGTTTACAGATCACGAATCGCCTCATCGACTCGGGCAAGTTCGACGCCGCCCATGAAGTCATGCGGGCGGTGCAGGACTCGCTTAACAGCATCCGCGGCATCGTCGACGACTACGTCAAGGACGAGTCGCGGAACATCGCCACCTGGCGCTCGTGGGTCAGCCAGACGATCGAGGCCTCCCGCCGCAACGGCACCAAGGCCATAATAGTCGACAAATCCAAGCACCGCTGTTATGTCGTTTCCAGCGGCCGCCTCATCAAGACCTACGCCGCCGATCTCGGCCACAATCCTTCCCGGCAGAAGCTCTTCTCGGGCGATGGCGCCACGCCGGAGGGTATGTACAAGGTTACCGAGGTGCGCCGCCGGGGATCCAAGTACTATAAGGCGCTCATGCTCAATTTCCCCAACGAGAGCGACCGCCGCCGCTTCATGGCCAACAAGGAAGCCGGCGTCATCTCCAAGTACGCCCGTATCGGCGGCCTCATCGAAATTCATGGGCACGGTGGCCAGAAGCGCGACTGGACCGACGGCTGCGTCGCCCTTACCGATAAGGACATGGACGATTTGTTCAACCACGTCTCAAAAGGTATGCCGGTTACCATTGTCCGGCGCTCCGACCGATGGCCATAAAATATATCGTTATCATTCTCGTGGTCGCCGTGGCGGTCACGCTCGTGGCGGTGTTCCTCACCCCCTCCGAGCCGGTGACCGACAACGCCGTTCTGACGGCACTCAGCGCCGACAGCCTCAAGCCGCCGGCCGATACGAAGGCGTTGCGCCGCGAATTGACGCTGCTCCAGCGCGACCTCAAGCGCCTGTCGCCGCGTGAGCCGTATATCGTGATCAACACCCATGCCTCGCGGCTGACGTACCGCACCGCCGACAGCATCCTTTTCGAAGCTGTCTGCTCGGCCGGATCGGGCGCCGAGCTGATCGACTCCACCTCCGGCCGCAAGTGGAAATTCGACACACCGCTGGGTATGTACAAAGTCACCAGCAAGATCAAGGACCCGTGGTGGCGCAAGCCCGACTGGGCCTTCATTGAAGAGAATGAACCCGTTCCGGATGACCCGCAGGAACGCCTCGACCCGAATGTCATGGGTGCGTTTGCGATCGGCTTCGGCGACGGATACTTTATCCACGGCACCCTCTACGAACGCCTCCTCGGCGTGAACGTCACTCACGGGTGCGTCCGCCTCGGCGCCAAAGACCTCACCTGGCTTTACGACAAAGTGCGTATGGGGACAAAAATCTATGTCTTCTAAGACCGCCTTACCCCCGCTCGGCATCGGTTCTCTTATTTTGGCCCTCGCGCTCACTCTTGGTGCCTGCGGCCACGAACGAGCGTCCGCCCAGGACGGCGAGCCGGCCGACACCGAAACCGTGCGCCTCCGCCAGGAGTACGCCCTCGCCCGCGCCCACATGGAGCTTGCCCGGGGCGAACAGACCTACCTGGAGATCGACGGGGCCGGATCCGAACTCCACCTCCGCGTCAAAGGCGCTATCGTCTTCTCCGCCCCGATCACTTTCCTCCCGGAGGACTCCGGCTCAGCGGGTGACCTCATTAACGACTTTATCGAGGATCTCTTCACGGATGACCAGGTGATTTCATTTGTCCGCGAGCGCTATCTCTACTCTCACTCGCAGACCATCCCCGACTCCGTGCTGGCCATCATCAGCGACGCGACGGGGGCCGCCCCCGAACTCCTCCAGCGGTACCTGCCCGAACGTTTCATCATCGAGTGGGAAGGGGGCGTGGTTCTCGATGTCCGCACGACGGCCGAGGGGAAACCGGTCTCGACGTTCAGCAACATCATGACGGAAATCCGCCAGGTTATCAAGCGCCCCTTCAGCTCGCACCTCGTTGTCTTGATGGACACCGATGACGCGCTGACCCTTTTCAACGTCTGCGAGCCCGGCACCCCGACTGTCGTCACGCTCGGGGAGTAACGCCCCCGGACATTGCGACCGAGGGCGGGGCGCATTGCGGGGAGAGTGTCTCGCCGCGAACCTTCGCGTTCCCCGTTTGTTACGCAACTGCACCCCGCCCCACATCCCCCCGCCATCCCCCACCACCATGGAGGCGCCATGAAACAGGTTACCTGGACCCTGATCGCCGTCATGATCCTGCTGCTTGCGGTCGGGCTGTTCTTCATTTTCTCGGGGACATACGATGTCGCCGCTTCGAAGCCTCACAGCGATTTCGAGCACTGGCTTTTCGAGACGATCACCGAGAACTCGATCGAGGCGCGCGCCGACGACACCACCGGACTCGACCTCACCGACTCCGCCCTGATCCAGCGAGGTTTTCTGCACTATGACGCGATGTGTGTCGCCTGCCACGGTGCTCCCGGGGTTCCCCCGAGTGAAATCGGCGACGGCCTCAACCCCGCGCCACCCTCGCTGGTCGAAGCGAGCGACGAATTGAATCCATCCGAGATCTTCTGGATCGTGAAACATGGCCTGAAGTTTTCCGGCATGCCCGCTTTCGGCAAGACGCACCGCGACGAAGACATCTGGGCGATCGTCGCCTTCGTGCAGCATCTCCCCCACCTCGGCCTGTACGATTACCTGAATCTGCGCGAGAGGCAGGGCCCGTCCGATTCAGCCGTTAACACCGATGCCCCCGCCCACCCTCACTAACCCCTCACCGGCCCATGAATTCGAAGAACTCCTGACGCAGGTAGTCATGCATCAGGTACTCGGGATCAGCCGTGTCAGCCTGGAGGTATTCCAGCGGTCGGGCGCTCCGGTTCGACAGGATCGAGTGGCACAGAGTGCAGTCGCTGCGGACCGCCAATCCGGCCGAATCCACCATACTCTCGTTGTGGCACCGAAAACACCCCTGGCGCCGCCCCGGGTGCCCAATGTGGCTCGAATACGTCCCCCACGTGATATTCATGCCATGATGCACATTTCGGTTGTAGACGTCCTGCAGGGCCGCTACGGCCGAGTCGATCCCCCGCTGGCGGCTTGACATCACCTCGGGGTAGTGCCGCTGGTAGAACCCCTCCAGGTGCGCAGCTATCCCCGCCATCGCCATCGCGCTGTCGCTGTACCCGCTGGTGAGCGCATCGACGCTCTCCCGCTTCAGGAAGGGCAGCGATCGGTCGAGCAATCTCAGATTCATCCGTTCGTCGACCGCCCGCACCGGGTCTTCGTACACGTGTGTCGCCCGGTTGTGGCAGTCGACGCAGTCGAACACCCGCACCTCTTCGTGCTCGGCTTCGGCGGTCAGGGCCGTATTGGCGAACCGGCGGTACGACCCGTCCGGCCGCCGCGTTTCGACCCAGAGCATTTCCTCCCGTTCGTCGGCCACCGAGGCGTACCGGATCTCGTTCTCGGCCGCGACGTGCCAGTGGATCCCTTCCCGCAAACCGTGACGTCCCGCGTCGATCTTCATATTGAGCGAGGTGAAGGTCGGCGTCGAAACGCTGTCATTCGCGTAGGTCACGAACGTTCGGAGGCGGCTGCCGTAGAATTTGTCCGGCCAGTGGCATTTCTCGCAGGTTTCCCGCGCCGGGCGCAACTGGTGCACCGGTGTCGGGATCGGCCGCTCCAGAAGGTCGAAGGTGATCGAGATCATCTGCCAGGTCCCGTTAATTTTGCTGTCGATGAGCGCCCCGACGCCTTCGCCAACATGGCACTCGACGCATTTCACCCGGGCGTGGGGGGAGGCCTGGTAGGTCACCCATTCCGGATTCATGACGCTGTGGCAGGCGGTCCCGCAGAAATGGGACTCGTCCATGAAGTGGAGCATGCGCGACGACGCCACCCCAAGGATCGCGATATTCGCGACAGTCAGCACCCCCACTGTCCGGAATACCCGCGACCCGAAGAACCCTTCGCGCACTTCCGTGCCCGAGAAGCGCTCTTCGAGCAGCTCCCTCGCGCTCTTCCCGGTCTGCTGCTTGCGCCGCCGCCAGCCGATCGGGATCAGGATGAGTCCGAGGCAGAACATCGCCGGGAACGCCAGGTAGGTGACCAGGCCGGCGTACGCATTGGCGAACAACCCGACCAGGCTGGCGGCCTCGAACAGCACGAACAGGACGACCGCCGAGGTTGTCAGCACGACCCCGGCCAGACCGACCCGGTTGAGCGCGACGGCCCGGACAAACTGCACGAAGGTGTGAATCACGGCGGCTCCTACAGCTTCCGGCGGTCAAACATTGATTTGTAGATTTCCTGCATCTTGCCCGACTGAATCTCCTTCGTGAGTTCACCCGTCTCGCGGTTCACCCATGCGTGCATCGGGTCGTTTTTCAGCAGATTTTCGATGTACGCGTTGACCTGGGCGTTGTTGTACGCCCGGGCCTGCGGGATCAGTTCGAAGTAGAAGTGTTTCGCCACTTCGTACATCCCGTGCCACCAGGTGTAGTCCGGTCCCATCATGGCCGCGCCGTGGCGCGCCCGCCGGCCCTCGTGGTGCCAGATTTCCCAGTAGGTCCATTCGATGTCGTTGGAGAACGACGCCGGTGTTTCCAGGAGCTTGTTGTCGCGGACCAGCCTCATAATCGCGGTGGCCGGCTTGGCGAACTTCTCGTTGTACAGCTCCACGAGCGCATCGAACTGGTAGTAGTGGCCGTCGGCGAACGTCTGTCCGTGGCAGCTCGTGCACACCTGCTTCATGCTCGCGCGCTTCTGCTGCCAGTTCTCCTTGTGTTCGGAAACTGGCGGCCGGAGGGTCCAGCTAATCCGCTGGCCGACATCGTGGGTGGCGGCCATCGACGGCGCCGCGCCCATGTGGCAGGTGGCGCAGGTCGGCGCGGCGTAGTAGTCCACGCCCACCACCCACGAATCGCTCTTGAGGTTCATCTTGTCGATATTGGTGTAGTAGGTGTTGCCGTGCTTGGATTCCTCGTAGATTTCCCGCTGGGGGTGATCCGGCCCGAGGTGGCACTTCGAGCAGGCCTCCGGCTGGCGGGCCTGGGCGAGGTCGAAATTGTGCCGCGTGTGGCAGGCATTGCACGAGCCTTTCGACCCATCCGGGTTGATCCGTCCGATGCCTGAATTCGGCCAGCTCTCTTTGGACAACTTGTTGGGGGAATTCGGGTCGATCTTCACTTTGGAGCCGTGGCAGCTCTCGCATCCGGCCATGGCCGCCGGCGATCCCGCCGCCACGTGCGCGAGGTAGGCGTCGTTGGATTCGAGGATGAGCCCAGCGGTCGCATGGTACGAGTTCTCCACCTCTTTGGCCTCTTTGGCGTGGCACTTGCCGCAATCTTTGGGCGTCACCAGGGTAGCGATGAGGGCGTCGTAATGGTTGAAGGCATCCGACTCCCCCTGTTTGGCGCCGTGGCAGTCGATACATGTCACTTTGTGGGTGCCGTGGGCGGACATGTGCCACTGCTGGTAGAGCCCGGGCGACTTTTCTTTGTGGCAGGTCATGCATTTTCCCGCCGCCTCCACTGTCTGCTGCGCCGACACTCCGGCCGCCAGCAGCAACACCAGCGCTATCGCAATTACTGACTTCACGAAATCCTCCATGGGCTGTATCCGATAAGCATTCGTAGTCCACTGTTGCTTGAGAAAAACTTCACAAAGTTGCCGCGACGTGCTGTGACATGGATCAGTCGGTACACAAACATACTCCGATTGCGGCGACCGGCAACCTTTTTCTTGCCTCCAGTATCGTTTGTCGGTCGCCCCGATCACTTGACCTGAGTCAAGTCGGCAGAAAATTCCCCCCGGTGAAACGCGTTGCCCCCGATCACGCCAGACCGTATCTTGCGGGCGCACCGGGCGAATGTGAGAAGGAGTGTGCCATGACAGTGCCGACTGACGAACTCATCCTCGAAGTCATGATCGAAATCCCCAAGGGGAGCCGCAACAAGTACGAGTACGACAAGGAGCGCGGGCTTTTCCGGCTCGACCGCATGCTCTTTTCCGCCGTTCACTACCCCTCCGACTACGGCTTCATTCTCGACACCCTTGGCGGCGACGGCGACCCGCTCGATGCCCTGGTCCTCATCTGGGAGCCCACGTTTCCCGGCTGCCTCATCGACTCCCGCCCGGTCGGGCTTTTCCGTATGCAGGACGAAAAGGGCCCCGATGAGAAGATCCTCTGTGTCCCGATCAACGACCCGATGTGGAACCAGATCACCCGGCTTGACCAAATGCCCCAGCACCTCATGAAGGAAATCGAGCACTTCTTCGATGTCTACAAGGAGCTCGAGAAGAAGAAGACGGCCGTGCTCGGCTGGGAGGATCGGGATGCCGCCCTCCACGTCATCCGCGAGTCCCAGGAGCGCTACCGCCGGTCGCAGGCCGGTTAGTCGGGACTAACCCCGGTTCGGGGCCTCGGCCAAAGAAACCCTGGTGGCATCTTGTTTTTTTCATTGCCGATTTCTCACTTCAAGAGTAGATTATCCGGTAGATCATCTGCTATATGATCTCCAGGTCCTGTTCCGCACCCGTCCGAGACCAAGCCGACGCGAAAGGGTGGTACCACCCGAAAGACACAATTCCGTACCTCGGCCAGTGGTTCATTTGTGTACTAACCGCCGCTGCCGCCAGGTTAAGGTTCCGTTGCGCCTTCAGTCGGCCCCGGCACACCCTCCCGGTCGGCAGCTAACCGCCTCGTTGTGGAAGGACATGGAAATGAGAACACTGCTCATCCTCGTGCTGTTGTCTGCCCTGTTCAGCGTCGCACTCGCCGAAGACTTCAAGATCGGGCAGCCCTGTGGTACTCCATCCGCGGACGAATACGTACCCGGCGAAATCATCGTAAAATTCAAAGACGGCGGTATCCGCCAGAGTCAGAATCAAGCCCTTGCCGATCTCGGCACCTCGGTCATTTCAACTATCGAACAGATCGGCGTCCACCAGCTCAGAATCCCGGCCGATCGGTCGGTCGAGGAGATGGTCGATCTGTACCGGGCCCGGCCGGATGTCGAATACGCCGAGCCGAACTACATCGCCCATGCCTTCATGACCCCGAATGATCCGTACTACGGCTACCAGTGGCACATGCCGCTCATCAACATGCCGGCCGCCTGGGATCAATCGAGCGGGTCGGGTGTGGTCGTGGCTGTCAACGACTGCGGTGTCGCGTACGAGAACTACGGTGAGTTTGCCCAGGCACCGGACCTGGCCGGCACCACTTTTGTGCCGGGCTGGGACTTTATCAATAACGACGCTCATCCGAACGACGACTGTGCCCATGGCACCCATGTCGCCGGGACGATTGCCCAGACGACGAACAACGGCCTCGGTGTCGCCGGCGTCGCGTACAACTGCAGCATCATGCCGGTGAAGGTGCTCGATGCCTCGGGCAGCGGCAGCTACACCGCCATCACCAACGGTATCATCTGGGCCGCCGACAACGGCGCCGACGTCATCAATATGAGTCTCGGGGCTCCCTACGCCTCGACGGAACTGCAGGACGCGCTGATCTACGCCACGAACCTCGGCGTGACGATCGTGGCCGCCGCCGGTAACGCCGGTTCGTCGACCCCGCAGTACCCGGCCGCCTACCCGCAGTGCATTTCGGTGTCGGCCGTCCGCTACGATAAGACCTACACCGGCTACACCAGCTACGGCTCCACGATCGATATCTGCGCCCCGGGCGGCGATGTCGGCGTTGACCAGAATGCTGACGGTTATCCCGACGGCGTGTTGCAGCAGACCCACGACGGCTCCAACTATACGACCTTCAGCTACTACTTCTACGAGGGCACGTCGATGGCCACCCCGCATGTGGCCGGATTGGCCGCGCTCTTGATCGCCAAGAACGGCGGCACGATGTCTCCCGCGGCGGTGCGCGCCGCGATCCAGAATACGGCTGAGGATCTGGGCACGGCCGGGTGGGATCAGTACTACGGCTACGGCTTGATCGACGCCAATGCCGCTCTCCAGACGATCGCCACCGACGCTCCGCCGGTTGCCAATTTCTCGGGCACCCCGACCTCGGGTTATGCCCCGCTGGCGGTGCAGTTCACGGACGCCTCGACCAACGCCCCGGCCACGTGGGCCTGGACCTTCGGTGACGGCGGCACGTCCACTCTGCAGAATCCTTCGCACACGTATGCGGCCGCCGGGACTTACACCGTGTCGCTGACGGTGACCAACGCCTTCGGCTCTGACGCGGAGACGAAGACCGGCTACATCGTCGTGACCAATGTCCCGCCGCAGCAGTGCGATGATTTCAACGACGGCAACATTACCAACTGGATCAACAAGACCGGCGTGTGGACCGCCACCGGCGGCTACATGAAGGGGAACTCCACCCTGACGACCGCCCAGGCGATCTCGCCGTTCGGCTCGTATTCCACCGCGACGGTCAACTGCGACGTTCGGATGAACCTCGGCCAGAAGAGCCGCATCGCGCGGATCATTTTCGGTTACGCGGACGCCAGCAACTACCGGTATGTTGACGCCGATGACATCAACAACCGCTATACCATCTGCGAACGCGTTAGCGGCCGCAACTACACGAGAAAGACGATCACGGCGACGGTGAACACGGCGCAGTGGTATGCTCTGTCGGTCGTTGCCGCCGCCGATGGCAATGTCACCCTCAAGGTCGGTGGCGTTACTCTCGGTTCTTACAAGTTCGCGGCGGTGAAGACCGGTCTGGTTGGCTGCGGCTACAACCGCTCCAACTCCGACTTCGACAATTTCTGCGTGTCCTCGGCTGCGACTGCCAGCACCGCTACGCCGACTGCGGCCGCGTCCTCGGTCCCGTCGTCGTTCGAGCTGACGCAGAACTATCCGAACCCGTTCAACCCCACGACCACTATCAGCTTCACGCTGCCGGCGGCCGGTGAGGTGACGCTTGAGGTGTTCAACGTCCTGGGCCAGCAGGTTGCGGTCCTCGCCGACGGCCACTTTGGGGCCGGTGCGCACAGCGTTACCTGGAACGCCTCCAGCGTTTCCAGCGGCGTGTACCTCTACCGGTTGCAGGCCGGGGAGTTCACCGAAACCCGTAAGATGCTGCTGGTGAAGTAGCAGTGATTACCTGTGGTGTCAGGTGGGGACACCTGACACCACCCCAAAGGTGGGGGCACCTGACACCACCGAAATGCTAAGCTGGCCAGCAGTGCTATGCTGGCCAGCAATGCTATACCGGCCGGCAATGCGATGCTGACCGGCATCGAGGCATGACTCTCATCCCATAGACAGAGCGGGCGGGTCGAGTGACCCGCCCGTACTGCTAACGGTCCTTCGGGCCGGAAATCGGCCCATCCCGGATAACGCCCCTCCTGAATTCTTCCGCACGGCACCACTTTTTCATTGCATCGGCTTTCGGCCCGCTATAGATTTTTGGCATATCATCCGCCAAGCGAATCACAGCTGTTGTGCCCTATGCGGCACCGAACCTATGGCATTGACAGGAGGTGGTTGAGCGACACTATTTTCACATTGATGACTCTACTGCTGCCTTTCTATTCACGTTCTGGTTCATTTCTGTGTAGCACCCTCACCAGTACAGGGAGAGCCAATGAAACGAGTGATTCTGCTGGCAGCCTGCGCGCTGCTGCTGCTATCCGGCATGGCCTTCGGCCAAAAAGTGGTCAAGGTCGACCGCCCCACTGACATTCCGTCCTTTATCGGCTACGTGCCCGATGCCTTTATTGTCGTCTTCAAGTCGAATCTTCGCACGATCACCCCGCAGCGGTCGGCCGCCGATGGCGTGATCGAGATCGGCGAACCTGCGTTCGACGCGATTTCCCACCGCTTTGCGGTCGCGGACATCCACAAGCAGTTCCCGGGGACATCGGACGAACCGCTGTCCAAAACCCGCGAACTCGCACGATACCACAAGGTTAAGATCAACGCCGGGACGCTGGATGAAGCCATGGCGGCCTACGCCGATCATCCGATGGTGGACCATGTGGAGCCGATCGGCATTCACGCCATGTACGCGACGCCGAACGACGGCTACTACAGCTACCAGTGGCACCTCAACCAGGCCAACGACCACGATATCGACGCCCCCGAGGCCTGGAACATCGAGACCGGCAGCACGTCGGTTGTCGTGGCCATTCTGGACTCAGGGACGCGGTACTACCATCCGGACCTGGGCGGTATCAACGCTTCGTCGTCGAATCCGGGCGCCTCGCGCGGCAACATGTGGATCAACAACGCCGAGCTGAACGGCACGACCGGTGTCGATGACGACGCCAACGGGTATGTCGACGACTGGATCGGCTATGACTTCGTCGTCAGCACGACCAGCTGCTGGTCGGGCGAAGACTGCAACACGGCGGACAACGATCCCCGTGATTTCAACGGCCACGGCACGCATACGGCCGGCATCTTCGGCATGATCACCAACGACAACTACGGCATGGCCGGCGTGGCCGGCGGCTGGAGTAACGGCACGCAGGGCGTGTACGGCAACGGCGTCAAAATCATGCCGCTGCGCATGGGTTACTCGTACAACTACCTCGGCCAGGAATACGGCGTAGTTCTGATGGATGCCGCCGCTCAGGCTTTCTACTACGCCGCCAACAACGGCGCGCAGATCGCCTCCTGCAGCTGGGGCTCCTCCAACTCGGGCGGTATTGCCGCCGCGGCCACGTACTTCATCAACAACGGCGGCCTTATCTTTGTCGCGGCCGGCAACGACGGCGCCGAGGTGGCGCCGAGCTACCTCAGCAGCCGTGGCGACTGCATCGATGTCGGCGCGACCGATGAGAACGACAACGGCGCCAGTTTCACGACCTACGGCACCTGGGTCGACATCTCGGCCCCGGGCAACAACATCTACAGCACCTACCACGACCACACGGACCCGACGGTCAACTACTGGGCGGCACTCGGCGGGACCTCTATGGCCACTCCGATGGTCGCCGGTGTGGGCGCGCTGATCTGGTCGAAGAACCCGACCTGGACGGCCGCCCAGGTCAAGGACCAGCTTTATGCCAGCGCTGATAACATCGACGCTTACCTGAGCGCCAAGTACATCGGCAAGATGGGTGTCGGCCGGATCAACGCCTACAACGCCGTCAACACCGGCGCCCCGTGCGATCTGGTTGCCAACTTCTCGGGGACACCGGTCACCGGTTGCGCTCCCCTCAATGTCAGCTTCACCAATCTCTCCACCGGCACCGGTATCGACGGCTGGGCGTGGACTTTCGGCGACGGCGGGACCTCGACCGCCCAGAATCCGTCGCATTCCTACGCCGCCGCCGGCACGTACTCGGTGTCGCTGACGGTGTCCTCCAGCAGCCAGGGCTGCAATGCGACGACGACGAAGACCGGTTACATCACGGTCCAGGCGGTTCCGGTCGCCCAGTTTGTCGGCACGCCGACCTCGGGCACCGCTCCGCTGACGGTGAATTTCACCAACCAGTCAACCGGCGGCGCCACGTCGTGGAGCTGGAATTTCGGTGATGGCGGCACGGCCACCACGCAGAATCCGTCGCACGTGTACTCCACGGCGGGTACGTACACGGTCACCCTGACCGCGTCGAATGCCTGCGGTTCGGACGGCGAGACGAAGACCGGGTATATCACCGTGACTGCCCCGCCGGCGTACACCGTTATCACCTTCGATAACTTCGAAACCGGCATGGGCACGTACACCGATGGCGGCGGTGATATGACCCGCACGAGGAGCACGACGTACGCCCACCAGGGCTCCTACTCGGCCGGCATTCAGGACAACAGCGGAACCGCGTCGTCCTTCTACACGACGACCGTCCGCAACGTCAGTGCCTACACCAACATGGAGGTCACATTCTGGTTCAAGGCGGTGAGCATGGAAACCGGGGAGGACTTCTGGCTGCAGTACTACAACGGCACGACGTGGCAGACAGTCGCGACCTTCCGGGCCGGGACTGAGTTCACCAACAACGTCTTCACCCAGAAGACGGTTTCCATTCCCAAGAGCACGTACACCTATCCGACCGGGGCCCGCATCCGCTTCATGTGCGATGCGAGCGACAACAACGATGACGTCTACATCGACGAAATCGAGTGGCGCGGTTATAACGCGGCGGCCAAGGTGGCCACGCTGCCCGAGGGCTTCGCGCTGAATCAGAACTACCCGAACCCGTTCAACCCCACGACCACGATCAGCTTCACGCTGCCGGCGGCGGGTGAGGTACGGCTCGAGGTGTTCAACGTCCTCGGCCAGCAGGTCGCGGTTCTTGCCGACGGCCAGTACGGTGCGGGTACGCATCACGTGACGTGGGACGCCTCCGGCGTTTCCACGGGCGTGTACCTCTACCGGTTGCAGGCCGGGGAGTTCCGGGAGACCAAGAAGATGCTGCTGGTGAAGTAGCCTCTTTCATTATCCAGATCGCCTATACCCAGGGGCGGGTCGTGTGACCCGCTCCTTTTTTTGTCAGTCGGAGGCGGGTCGCAGGAGTCTGGCCTGCTGCCCGGGCGGAGACAAGCCCCGCCCCTACGCGGGGGAAAGGGAACTGGGTTCGTTTTAGCAAGTTCAGGTGTTCTTTCCACGTCGGGTTTCTCGGGGCGTACGCCCCTCGGAACCCGACCTACGTGATGGCCCAATCTAGTTCGAGAACGCCCAACTACTCGCATCGTGCTTTATCTCACACCTTTACTTCACTGTCCTACTGCCTCATTCACGTTGCCTCTTAGCTTCCGTACACTCTGTCCTATACTTACTGTGGACCAGGGGGCAATCTCCATCAGTTTGCATGTGATTTTGCAGGGGGATTCGCGGCCGATGTGGACATCGGCCGCGCACGGCATGTGGGTATCATAGCCACGCACTTCCGCAGGGTCACACGCTCCCCCTCGCTCTGCTCGGGGTCGCGCAAGACCCTGCGGAACGGGGACGAGGGGATTGGGTTCGTTTGCGCAGTTTCCCGTTTCCGTGTTTGTCTGGTCGTCAGGCCGCAAGCGGCCTGACCTACATCGTGCTGTGATAGGGTTCGTTTGGTAATCCCGGCATACGGTAGACCTGAGCGTGACTGGGGCCCGGCCTCCGCCGGGCTGACAGGAAAGAAGTCGGGTTGACAGGATATGCATCCTCCTCCTTCGCCGGGATGACAGGAACTGAGCCGGGTTGACTTCTTCTTGTCGGCACATTTGGCATTGGGTTCGTTTGCGCAAAAATGCGGCTTCATTGCTTCTCTCCCGGTCGGGTTTCTCGTAGCTTACGCTCCTCGGAATACCGACCGATACCGAATCTTCACCGATGCCAGGTCGGGTTTCTCGTAGCCTTCGGCCCCTCGGAACACCGACCTTGTCCATTAACGCTCGGTGTCCTCAATGTCAGGACCACGAGGGTCCTGACCTACGAGAAGAGTGCTTGTATCGGGCGGCCCGCAGCAGAGCTGCGGGTTACCTGTTCGTACGCCGTGCTCTGTCTACCTGCTCGTATCCTGAGAGCAACCCACCATAAATGGTGGGCCACAGGAGGAGCCACCGGGGTTTGGGTTCGTTTGCGCAGTTTCCCGTTTCCGTGTTTGTCTGGTCGTCAGGCCGCAAGCGGCCTGACCTACTTTCTGAGTGGCACGACCGCTGAAGGGTCGTGCCCTACGTCATGCCCTACGTAGTAGTCTACGTCTGACCGGTTCATACACTTCGGGATCCCACAGCAAGCTGTGGGCGACCCGATATAACACTCCGCTCTACAACACCCTGTCCGTACACTCTGTTCTATACCAGCCTGTTCGATTACACTCTGTTCTATACTTACCGGGACGTCGGGGCAATCTCCATCAGAAGTCCGGTGAAATCGTCCAGGATCGCATGCGTTCTACTGCCGAAAATTTTGGGAACAGGATGGGTAATTGGGACTTAACATTTTTGCGCAGGAAGAGCACATTCGCGGAAGGGTAGAACAACGGGTGTGAAGGGCAGGACGAGGAGTTTACGAAGGATGCGGGAGTGAGGTCGAGTTTCAAGGTCGAGTTTCGAGGGCTAGCTCACGACATCGGGTGTGAGCACCCACTCCACCCGCCACAACCGCCGCTCGTCCCGCCGCAGGGCCACCATTCCGCCCATTCGAAAGGTAATGAGCTCCTGGTCGGGATCTCCGGCAAGCAGGAGCGATGCAACCCGGCTCAGGTGCGGCATGTGCCCCACCAACATCGTATTGGCCTGCCGGGCGGCCAGTCTGTCCACCCATATCTGTGGATCGTCGTTCGGCAACAACCCGTCCGACAGTTCCGTGCTCTCCGGCACGAGGTGCTCGGCGACAATCGCGGCGGTCTGGGCCGCCCGCATTTTCGGCGAATGGAAGATCCCTCCGAGCCTGATCCCACCGTGACGCGCCGCAAAGGCGGCGACTGTCTCGACATCGGCCCGTCCCTGCAAGGTCAGCGGGCGTTCGGGGTCGATCTCCGCACCAAACGCCTCGCCATGCCGCACCAAGTATAGATCCATCACAACCCTCTATCCTTTCACCACACCCACCGGCCGCAGTCGCGCCACTCTTTTCGTGATCCCGGCGCTGTGCGAGATCTCCACGACTGCGTCGACACTCTTGTATGCCCCCGGCGCTTCTTCGGCGACCACCCGCTTGCTTTTTGCCCGCAGGTAGATCCCGCCCTCGTTCAACTTGCGGATGACCTCGTCGGCGCTGTGCTGCTTGATCGACGCTGTCCGCGAGAGCATCCGGCCCGCGCCGTGGCAGGATGATCCGAAAGTCTCCTTCATCGCCTGTTCGGTCCCGACGAGCAGGTAGCTTGCGGTTCCCATATCGCCCGGGATGATCACCGGCTGGCCGACTGCGCGGTACTTCTCCGGGATATCCCGGTGCCCCGGCCCGAATGCGCGGGTCGCCCCTTTGCGGTGGACATACACCCAGCGCTGCTTTCCCTCGACCTCGTGCTGCTCCCGTTTGGCCATGTTGTGGGCGATGTCGTAGATCAGCCGCAGGCCCAGACGATTAGCCGGCTGGCGGAACACCGCCTCGAACGACTCGCGCACCCAGTGCATGATCATCTGGCGGTTGCACCAGGCGAAGTTCGCCGCGGAGTTCATCGCCAGGAAGTACTGGTTCGCTTCCGGCGTGTTGACCGGCGCGCACATCAGCTGCTGATCGGGCAGGGGGATCTCGTACTTTTTCGCCGCCCGGCGCATCGAATCGAGGTAGTCCGTGCATACCTGGTGGCCCAATCCGCGCGAGCCGGTGTGAATCATCACGGTCACCTGCCCAACTTCCTCGATTCCGAAGGCCGCGGCGGTAGCTCTGTCGTAAATCGCGTCGACCTGCTGTACCTCGAGGAAGTGGTTTCCCGCGCCGAGTGTTCCGAGCTGATCGTGGCCGCGGCTCTTAGCGTCGCGGGAGATCAGCCTCGGGTCGTTTTGCTCGAGGCATCCCCCCTCTTCCATGACATCGAGATCCTCGTTCCAGCCGTATCCTCGGCCGATAGCCCAGCGCGCGCCGGTCGCCAGCACCTCGTCAACTTCGGGGGTCGACAGCTTGATCCGTCCGGAAGAGCCCACGCCCGACGGCACGTTGTTGAACATTGTGTCGATCAGCTTCTCGATTCGCGGCAGGACGTCCTTGATGGTCAGTCCGGTCCGCATCAAGCGCACGCCGCAGTTGATATCGTAGCCCACACCGCCCGGCGAGATGACTCCCTGTGCGTCGTCGAACGCCGCCACCGCGCAGATCGCGAAGCCGTAGCCGTGGTGGATATCGGGCATGGCAATCGACTTGCCGATTATCCCGGGCAGGGTCGCCACGTTGGCGACCTGGTAGAGGGAATCATCGCGGCGGATCGTCTCCATCATCTTTTCGTCGCTGAATATCAGTCCCGGGACATTCATCTTCAGCCCTTTGTCCCGGAAGAGCTGGTGGGTGAATTTCTGCGGAATCTGGTACCGCCACTTGTCGATCTGGTCGAGAGAACCCTGCCATGCCATAGGTTACTCCATGCGAGTAATGTGTCAGGCTCCAGGCCGACGACCCCACAGCAAGCTGTGGGCGACCCTCTGCATCAGCTGACCCCACAGCAAGCTGTGGGGTACGCGTGTGTGGGCGCTTTGTCCAGTCGGGTTTCTCGGCGCGGTGCTCCTCGGAACCCGACCTACGACAGTGTGTCAAGCAACGAGACTCATGTCAAGCACCGAGACCGGTGCTTGACCTACCGGCCTGTCACCCTTCGGCTCCGGTCACCCTTCGACTCCGCTCAGGGTGACGGTTGATCTGCTGTTCGGGCTTGTGCTTGTACAGGTGCACGGTCGGATTTCGCGTCGCCATGTCAGGCTGCAAGCAGCCTGACCTACACGAAAAGTACTCGTATCAGGCTGCCCGCAGCAGAGCTGCGGGTTACCTGTTCATTCTTTCAGGCTGCAAGCAGCCTGACCTACTATGTGACCCATTCTCCTTCATGTCGGGTTTCTTCGCGTCGCGCCTGCGGCGCTCGCTTTGGAACCCGACCCACGACTCTGAATCTTCACCGGTACCAAGTCGGGTCTGAATCTTCACCGATACCAAGTCGGGTTTCTCGGCGCGGTGCGCCTCGGAACCCGACCTACGACCTTCAGGATCCCGTCAGAAGAGGAGGCACGACCGCTGAAGGGTCGTGCCCTACGTCGTGCTACGTCGCGCCTTTTCAACAGGCCACAGCTCCTCAAACATCCACCACGACCTGCACAGAGCTTTCGCCTGTGGCTCCGCGATCAACGACGTCGATCATGTGGTACGACACCGCCTTGACGTGCATCCCCGATTCGTGCCGGGTGTTGTCGAACGGCTCACCGGCGCCGATTGCCTGCAGCCTGTTGTCGCCGTCGAAGGTCACGACGAAATCTTTCGCCACAATCCGGTCGACTTCGTGCCGCACGATCAACTCCGAGAGAAACCGCACGAGCAATCCCTCGCGGTCGATCGATTCGACCGCAATTTCGATCGGTTGTCTCGGCTCGATGCGGGCAATATCGGTGATGACAGCAAACAGGCCGTCGGCGGCCCCGGCGAACGCTTCGGCAAGCGAGTCGCCGTATCCCTTAACAATGATGTCCGCGGTGTGTTCGAGAAACTCAAATCGTTTCATACGCTATACCCCAGCCAACGGGCCTGTTGAAAAAGTCTATGACCAGTCATCGCGAGCTAGCGAAGCGATCTCTCCTCTGGCCAAGCCGCTGGTACGAAGAGAGATTGCTTCGTCGCTCCGCTCCTCGCAATGACTTCGACCGGCTCGTGCTGGCTTTTCCAACAGGCCCCAACGGTGGGATTCCGTTCCCGATCTCCGGTTCTACCAATCGTCTACCGCGTTGCCAATCCCCGCATGTACACTTCCACACAGCGGCCTACTTCGTCGGAATAGCCGCCCTCCAGGACCGAAAACACCGGACGGCCCAGCGCCGCTATTTTCTCTCCCACCCGCTCGAACGTCTCCAGCCGCAGCATGTGGAACGAAAACCTGTCCTTTTCGTACGAATCGAATCCCGCCGACGCTGCAATCAGATCCGGCCCCCAGGCGCGGATTTTCGTCAGGCCGTCATCGAGGGCCGCCAGCCAGCTCGTGTCGTCGGTGCCGTCACCGAGCGGGTAGTTGATGATATTCCCGTCCGAGCGCAATCCGGTCCCCGGGTAGAACGGGCTCTGGTGCAGCGACAGGTAGACGACGCGTTCGTCCCCGCGGAAGATGTCCTCGGTGCCGTTGCCGTGGTGGCAGTCGAAATCGATAATCGCGACTTTGCCGACCTGTTCCAGCGCGCGGGCGGTAGCGATTGCGACGTTGTTGAAGTAGCAGAAGCCGCCGAGGTAGTCGCGGCCGGCGTGGTGTCCCGGCGGGCGCATGAGGGAAATTGCCTGCTGTCCATCGAGCGCCAGGCGCATCGCGGTGAGCGCCCCGCCGACCGATTTCAGTGCGTGGTCGAACATGAATGGCAGGGCGGGGGTGTCGATATCCATGTACCAGCCGTTGCGCACGGTTTCGAGATGGTAGGGGGAGTGGACGGTGAGGATGTCGGTTTCGGTGGCGGGTTCGGGCGCGATTGTCTCGCCCTTGCTCTGGAGATAGTCGTACGCCAGCTTGACGCGTCGGGGCGACTCCGGGTGGCCTGACTGCTGGTAGGTCAGGCAGGAGGGATCGAAGACGATCTTCATGCCCTACGATGCCACTCCGCGGCGCTTCTGTCAACTCCCGGATATTTCCTTGGATCCGGCGGGCTGGACTCGCAGCCTACCAACCACCTTTTGCCGAGGAAGGGGATAACCGTGTTCGCATCGACGGACTCACGAATTCCTTACTTGATGAAACGATCCATGTTTATTAGCTTATAAGAGTTTGCGTAGGGAAATGTACCAGCCGTGAAGTGCCGAATCACCGACGTAGGGAGTCTTCATGAAGTCCACCGTCATTGTATTCTCATTGGGCCTGCTTTTCGCGGGTACCGTCTCAGCTGATAATTCCACGATTAGTCAGCCCTCAGGCCGAAGTGTCAGCGAATTTCTCACTCCTGACGGCCAATTCGACCTCGAAGCCGCGCGCAGATCGGGGTATCAGGGGTCTCTGGACATTGAAGGCTTTCAGGCTGCCGTGGACCCGGTCACGGGTCGGCCTGTCTTTCGGCCGGACTCTCCGGCCTCTCCTGCCGACCAACCCGATGACATCTACTGGGACAACAGTATCTCTCCGTCGCTTCCGGGTATGGATTTTTACGTCACTGCTCTGACCGTGTGGGACGGCAGATTAGTTGCCGGTGGCTGGTTCGAGGTAGCGGGAGATGTATTAGCGAGCAGGATAGCCGCTTGGGATGGGACCGAATGGTCCCCCTTGGGGCAAGGGATGAACAATACTGTCCGCGCCTTGACCGTCTTTGAAGACCAGCTGATAGCTGGGGGCTGGTTCACGACCGCTGGTGGCGTGGACGCCAATTACATCGCCTCGTGGAATGGTGCCAGTTGGTCACCTGTCGGAGCGGGGCTTGACGACAGCGTGGAGGCACTCGCGGTTTACAACGGAGAATTGATCGCAGGCGGGGCGTTCACGATGTCTGGTGACTCGGCCGTAAATCACATCGCATCGTGGAACGGGGGGGGCTGGTCGTCGTTGGGATCGGGAGTGGACAGCACTGCTCATAGCCTGTGTGTTTATGAAGGAGACCTCATCGTAGGAGGTAGGTTTGTCACGGCTGGCGGTGTCGTCGCGAATGCAATCGCCTCGTGGAATGGAAATGGCTGGTCGGCATTGGGCTCGGGGATGCAGTTGTATCCGTGGTTCGGCCCGCGCGTTGAAGCACTAACCGTGTACAATGGCGAGCTAATTGCAGGGGGTGCCTTTCACGCTGCAGGTGGTGAGACAGCGCATCTGATTGCCAGATGGGATGGGAGCAGCTGGGCACCGCTCGGGGCAGGGCTGCAAAGTGATTACGTGATTGCCCTCACGGTTTACAACGGGAAGTTGATAGCGGGGGGATCTATTCACACGTCCGCTGGTGATGATTGGGAATTGCCATATATAGCCTCTTGGGACGGGAGCAACTGGTCTCCCTTGGGCACGGGAATGAACCTCTACGGTATCGTGGGAACAGTGACAGTGTACAATGGAAATCTGATAGCAGGCGGTTACTTCTGGCAGGCTGGCGGAGTGACGGCGAGTTTCATTGCCTCTTGGGACGGCATTGAGTGGTCGGCCCTAGAAGCGGGCGTGTACCACACATGCGCGACGCTCGCTGAATACGAGGGAAGTCTAATAGCCGGTGGGTCGTTCTCGATAATTGGTACTCCAGACGCGAAATACGTTGCCTCATGGGATGGGAGCGGCTGGACTTCCCTGGGGACGGGGGTAGATAGTTGTGTCCGTTCCTTAACCGTCTATGACGGAATGCTGATAGCAGGGGGGGATTTCGTCACGGCTGGTGGCGGGACGGCGAACAACATCGCCTCTTGGAATGGGAGCAATTGGTCGCCCCTAGGTTTGGGGACGAATGACCGTGTCCGTTCCCTGACTGTATATGACGGCAAGCTGATAGCTGGGGGCGATTTCGACACGGCTGGCGGCGTTACAGCGAACAACATTGCCTCTTGGGACGGGAGCGTTTGGACGCCCGTGGGTACGGGTATGAGCGGCCCTGTCTATGCCCTGACGGTTTATGAGGGAAATCTGATAGCCGGGGGCTGCTTCACCACGGCTGGCGGCGACGCTGCCAATTACATTGCCGCTTGGGATAGGAGCGGCTGGACTCCCTTGGGGACGGGGGTGGATAGCTGTGTCTTTGCCTTAACCGTTTATGACTTAATGCTGATAGCGGGGGGAGATTTCGTCACTGCTGGCGGCGTGCCGGCGAACAACGTCGCCTCATGGGATGGGAGCGGCTGGACTCCCCTGGGTTCGGGGACGAATAACCGTGTCCGTTCCCTGACTGTATACGACGGCAAGCTGATAGCGGGGGGCGATTTCGACACGGCTGGCGGCGTTACAGCGAACGACATCGCCTCTTGGGTCGGAAGCAGTTGGTCGCCCTTAGGGTCTGGCTTAGCAGGTGTGGGAGGAAGACACCGCTGCGTCCTTGCCCTGACGGCATTCGATGGGAAGCTGTTAGCGGGGGGCGATTTCTTAACTGCTGGCGGCAAGGTTGCGTCAGCACTTGCAGCATGGACGAAGCTAGATACGGACAACGACACCATACCTAACGATCTCGACAATTGCCCCTCCGTTTTCAATCCCGGTCAAGAGGACGGGGATGCTGATGGCGACGGTAATGTATGCGACAACTGCCCCGCTCTCCCCAATCCTGATCAGGCCGACGGCGATATTGACGCCATTGGCGACCTGTGCGACAACTGCCCAAATGATTTTAACCCAGGACAAGAAGACACCTATGGTGATGGCATCGGTGATGTCTGCAATACCTGCTGTGTCATGCGCGGCGATGTGAACAGTGACGGCAGGGTCATCGTCAGCGATCTGACCTACCTCGTGAACTTCTTGTTCAAGAGCGGACCCCGTCCCGGGTGTTCGGCACATGGCGATGTCAATGCAGACAGCAAGATCATTGTCTCCGACTTGACCTACCTCGTGAACTACCTCTTCAAAGGAGGAGCAGCTCCAGTCGTTTGCGACTGAATTTCATGGCCGAGAACTTGTTCCAAGGAGGTCCGGCGCCGGTGGTGGGATGCTGAAAGGGGGCTAAAGCTGTATGGCAGGAGCCCAACCGCTCTTGCCATCGCAAAGCTGCTGATTTGACCACCCTGCTGCCTGCAGCGGCATTTGGCAGTTAGCCTTCACCTGGACTCCGGTGTCAACGGTGAATGTCGTTAGTCAATTGGCGTAGCCCCTAACCGCAAGAATGGGAGATAGTACTTCCTTGGATGCCCAAACCAAGATCAAAAACAGACACCAAGACTACTATCAGCATTGTCTGCACCGTTCACTCGGTCAACGGACATTGGCTGGGTTCTTCGAGGTGTATGACAGTGAACTGGCTCAGAGATCGAAGACCTTGAGGTTACAACTGGACCACAACTAATAGGAGAGGTAATCTATGTCGTATATGATTGTGAGATACTTGAAGACTACTTGTTATCTCTTAACATTAGTAATAGTAACCATTTCTCTTCTAACTCCAATAACAAACGCCCAGTATGCCGGATACGCTCTTCAGTTTGAAAATGATCGCGCAGTGATTCCAAATGACAGTCATATAAGTTTTTCAGCTAACTCAAACTTCACAATAGAGTTCTGGTTTATGAAGACAGCAGACCAAAGTGTGAATCACTATCACATTCTTGGAAAACGTGGCGAAAACTGCTCTCATGATTTAGACAACTATCAATTTGCTGTCTCACCCTGGGATTCACTGAGCTTTCTTTCAAGAGATGACATAAGGAGATTCGCCCTCACTCCTCTGCAGGACGTTTGGTATCATGTTGCAACTACATATGATGGTTCGACTCTATCGCTATTTATTAATGGTGCATTGGTTCAATCTGTGCCATACTTGATGGGCGGTGAAAATACTGTACCTTTGATGCTGGGGCAATCGGGATGGGACTGCGGTTATGGGTTTGCAGGGCAAATAGATGAACTTCGGGTGTGGGACTATGCTCGATCTGCCGCCCAAATTGCAGCAAATCACCGATTCACCGCATGTACATATGACGAAGGGTTAGTCGGCTACTGGAATTTCGATGAGGAACTATCATACCAAGAAATTCTGGACTTATCCGCAACCGCAAACCATGGCACACTCGGATCGACTTCCGGGGTTGACCCTGACGATCCTACGAGAGTTGTTTCCACTGTCCCATTGCGAAGTCATGAGCTTCCATTTAGTGAAAATGATCCCGTCGCAATTTCCTTAACTGAACCCAGAGACATAGGCGATGATAGAGTCCAGATTGATGCTGAAGTTGTTAGAATGGGATACACGGATTCTCTTGTTTCATTTGATTTCTTGGTCAAATATGACGGCGATGAGTTGCTACTAGAGGATGTATTACCAGGGAATATATTCGAAACTCCCGGATTATTTGAATGGGAAGGTTTCGCTTATCAAACCGAAAACATCTGTGGCGGTTGCTGCCCTCTTGATATCGTGAAGGTCATTGGTCGTGCGGATATCGACGATGGTCACGTTCCTAAAAGAATATTGCCTGATAGTGGAGATGTCTTGTTTACACTCCAATACAAGAAATTGAAGAGCAGGATTCTGAATCCAAAATGTCATGCTCCAGTGTACTTCTTTTGGGTCAATTGTAATGATAACAATATCTATGGTTACAACATTCACAACTCTTTAGAGAAGCGTGTGGTAACTCGAGTATATGATTATGGGTCAGGTCCTTATTATTATGATATCACTAACCCTTGGGCTCCGTTACCATCCTGGATGGGTATACCGGATGATTGCACAGGCCCACCAGGACCTGCGAATGACTCTTTGACACGCTGGATCGGTTTTTACTCGACGCCTGGACACACCCAGAAGCCTCATGCTCTTATTCACAGTATTGATCCAAGTGCCGCAATGCTTGGTGATACAGTTTATTTTGTTGGGGGTGGGTTCTCAATATATGAACCGTATGAGATCACTGAATATGAATGGAGATCCGATATTGACGGGTTTCTGAGTGATGCCTCTAGCTTTGTAGCAGCAGGTCTTACGCCCGGGAGACATCAGATTTCTTTGCAGGTCGGCAATGGACAGAGATACTCTGACGAATTCAAGGCATCACTCACAGTACTTGACTATGGAACGGCCTTCTCCCAGACGGACTCTGGTAGCAATATTGAAGTATCCCCCATACCGGGATTAACAATCAATTTCGATCAAGTTGATTCATCTGGAATGACACAAGTTGTTTTCAGCGCGGATGCTTCATACACTCCTGAAGACTATGTCCCTATTCAAGTTGGAAATTCAGTTCATTTCGATAT
>JBGSIV010000265.1:0-5079 GCA_041742355.1 Candidatus Zixiibacteriota bacterium | reverse complement strand
GATTATTTCATCGGTAGTGGCCTCGGTGGTGACACGGTCGGTGCTGGGGAATAACCCGGCCTTCTCGGTGCCGGAGTATTCGCTCGTGTCGGCGTGGGAGATGCCGATGTATGTGGCGATGGGAATCGGCCTGGGGGCGGGTGGCGTGCTGTTTACGAAGACGCTGGGGTGGTTTGAGGATGTGTTCGACAAGGTCAAGATGTCGCCGATGTTCAAGCCGGCGCTGGGCGGGCTGCTCTTGGGCGGGGTCGCGATATTCTTCCCTCAGATTCTGGCCGACGGTTACGAGACGATCCGCCTGACGCTCTACGGCGACCTGGTGTGGCAGTTGATGCTGGCGCTGGTGTTCCTGAAGATTCTCGCGACCTCGCTGACCCTCGGCTCGGGGAGTTCGGGGGGGATTTTCGCGCCGTCGCTCTTCATGGGCGCCACCGCGGGCGGGGCGTTCGGCGTGCTGGTGAACTCGCTGTGGCCGTCGCAGACAGCGAATCCCGGGGCGTATGCGCTGGTGGGGATGGCGGGTTTGGTGGCGGCGACAACGCACGCGCCGATCACGGCGATGCTGATCATATTCGAGATGACCGGGGACTACCGGATTATCCTGCCGTTGATGCTCACGGTGGTGTTCTCGGCGATGGTGGCGCAGAAGCTGTACTCGCATTCAATCTATACGGCGAAGCTGATCAAGCGGGGGATCGATATCCGCAGCGGGCGGGATGTGAATGTGCTGCGGTCGCACACGGTGGCGGAGGTGATGTCGACCCAGTATGAAGCGGTGGATTTGTCGGCGACACTGCATGATATCATGGAGCGGATCGAGCGGAGTAACGAGTCGTATTTCCTCGTGATCGATAAGCGGGAGCGGCTGTGGGGGGTGCTGTCGTTTCAGGATGTGCGATCGGTGCTGACCCAGCACACGCTGGATTACCTGGTGATCGCGAAAGATCTGGTGCACGAGGATATTGTGACACTGGGGCCGGGGGATGATCTGGAGAAGGCGTCGGAGATATTTGCGGCGCGGGATTTCAAGCTGATTCCGGTGGTGGAGGGGGATCGAGTGAAAGGGGTGCTTCGGCGGGAGGATCTGGTGGAGTACTACAACAAGCGGTTGATCGAGCGGTTGCGGCGGTAGGGGGGCACGGATATGCGGGGCATGTCCGTGGCACGGGAGTCTCTCCTCTCCGTCAAACATGCAGAGCCGTGTTTGACCTACCGGGAAGAGGACTGGATTCCTGCTGTCGCAGGAATGGCAGTCTCGTGGTGTTGGTGGGGAGCAATGTCGGGCCCTGAGTGACCTGGCCAACTTTCCACTGCCTCTGACCTGCTTACGCCAGTCGGGTTTCTCGGCCCTTCGGGCCTCGGAACCCGACCTACGACTGCGGCAGATGTGGACATCTGCCGCACACGTAGAGAGACCCACCATAAATGGTGGGCCACACTCAAACTTGCCGTTTTGCCCGCGCCGACGTAGATTTCCCCCATGCCCGCATACGCCAAAATTCGCAACGATTTGATTGTGTCGCAGTCGGTGGTCGAGGGACAGACGGTGTACACGATCAAAGAACCGACCGCCGGAGGCTACTTCCAGTTGCGCGAACCGGAGTACTGGCTGATCTCGCAGCTCGACGGCGAGCGGTCGTACGAGGAGATCGCGCAGGCGTTCTGCGCGAAGTGGGGGATGGCGCTGGAGGCGAAGGCGGTGGAGGGGTTTGTCGGAGCGCTGGGGCGTTCCCATTTTCTTGAGAGCGGGGGGGAGTCGGCTGCTTCTCACGCTGAGACGTCAACCTTCGACTACGCTCAGGGTGACGATACTCCATCGGCTGAGTCGTCACCCTTCGACTCCGCTCAGGGTGACGAGGAGGTCGCTCAGGGTGACGGGGGGGAGGAAGATCGGGGCGGAGACAAGCCCCGCCCCTACGGCGGTGGGGATCGCCGGGGCGGCCGGAGTCTCGCCTCGCGGTTGCTGTTTATCAAACTCAAAGGAATCGACCCGCGGCCGGTGCTCCGGTTGGTCGCGCCGCTCTACCGATGGCTGCACCACCCGGCCGGGATAATGCTCGCGCTGGCGGTGATGGTGGCCGGCATGGGGGTATTTGTCGCAAACTGGGAGCACTTCGCGATTTCACCGTCGGAGATATTCCGGATCAGTTCAATTCTCCTGATTGTCGCCACGACCTTCGTCACGCTGGTGATTCACGAGTTCGGCCATGCGGCAGTGTGCCGTCACTACGGAGGGGAAGTGCGGGAGATGGGGTTTCTGCTCCTGTATTTCCAGCCCTGTTTCTACGCCGATGTCTCCGATGCGTGGCTGTTCCCGAAGAAGACGCAGCGGCTGGCGGTGACCTGGGCGGGGCCGTTCGTGCAGTTTCTCGTGTTCGCGATTGCGGTGATAGTCTGGCGGGTGACGGTGCCGGGGAGTTTTCCGAGCGAGATCGCGCTGATTGTCATTCTGGTCAGCGGGATCAGCGTGCTGTTTAACTTCAATCCGCTGATCAAGCTCGATGGCTACTACCTCCTGTCGGATTGGGTGGAGATACCGAACCTGCGGGCGCGGGCATTCGCCTGGCTGGGGAACTGGTGCCAGCGGGTGCTCCTGGGCTGGCCGGTGGCCGAGGTGATGTCGACCAAACGTCAAAGCCGGGTGTTCTTCTGGTACGCGGCGCTGGCCCTGATCTACTCGGGGATTCTGATCGGCTGGCTGCTGGTGATAGTCGGCAAGTTCTTACTTGCGGAGTTCGGCGGGTGGGGGTTACTTGGGTTGGCCCTGGTGCTGGTGTTCCTGATGAAAGCGAACATTGCGGCAACAGGGCGGGGAGTGGTGCGACATCTGGGATATATGGGAACTTCACTGAAAAATCCGTTTCGTGCGCTGGCCTACGGGGCGGCGGCCTTCAGCCTGGTGATCGGGCTGTTTTTCGTGCCGTTTCCGCACCGGGTGTCGGGGGATGTGACGGTCGCGCCGATCCGGGAGTTCACGCTACGGCTGAACGAGTTCGGGCTGCTGGAGCGGACAATGGTTCGGCGGGGGGCGGATCCGGAGACGAAGACGGGATACATGCAGATGGTGTCGCAGGATATGGCCTCGCTGGATCTGACACCGCTCGTGTCGGACGGACAGCAGGTGATGGCGGGGGACACGGTGGCGCTCCTGATGTCGAACCAGGTGACGACGCAGCTGGCGGCGGCGGTGTCGGAGCTGGATCGGCTGGAGCGGGAACTGGTGCTGCTACAGTCGCCGCCGAAGCCGGAGGCGATTGCGGAGGCGGCGGCGCAGGTGAAAGCAGCGCAGACGGCACTCGATCAGCGGGAGCGAGATTACGAAAGAGTCAAAGGTTTACGTGAGCGGAACCTTATAAGTGACCAGCAATACGAGGCTTCGTCGTCGGCGCTGGATCTGGCAAAGGCCGAGCTGGCCAATAAGCAGGCGGGGTTGGAGCTGCTGAAGGCGCCGCCGAAGAAGGAGCAGGAGGCGGTGCTCCAGGCGGAGATCGACAAGCAGCGGGCGCAGGTGCGGTTCCTCCAGACGCAGGAGGAGGCGCAGTCGGTGACCTCGCCGATCGATGGCACGGTGCGGATCTCGCCCGGTGACGGGACCATCCTCTCGGTGTTGGACAGCCGGGAAATCGAGGTGCTGATACCGGTAACGGATTTTGATATCGAACTGGTCCGGGAGGATCTTCCGGTGTTTCTGAAGGTGCGGTCGTTCCCGGATGTGATGTTCGAGGGGAAAGTGAAACACGTGCCGTCGGCCGGGACACGAGAGCAGGAGAAGGCGCAGTTTCCGGTGTCGGCGGTGGTGCCGAACGAGCGGTATCAGTTGGCGAGCGGGATGACGGGGTATGCGAAGATTGATATCGGGCGGCTGTCGCTGGCGGAACTGGGGGCGCGGAAGGTGGGATCTTTCGTGCGGGTGGAGTTCTGGTCGTGGTGGTAGCAGCACTTTAGGTTAGCCCTATAGATCTTTGCCTTTTAGGGGGTTATGAGTCCATGTTGAGGCTCATCGCACGATCTACGATCGCATGCGGAAGATTCTTCCCATCACATTCCTCTTGACCGGCGAAACCTTCACACGTATACTCTAGCAGGGCAGGGTTGCGCATTCGCAACACCTAAACAACGGGAGAGGTCTGCCCGCTGTGCAGCGGGAGAATCTCCGCAGATCGCGTAAGGAGGTGAATCAGTGACGACGTATCAACTCGAAATCGTGCAGCTTGAAGCTCGCATTGCTCCGGGTGGTATCAGCCTCGGCGGCCAGGGTCTTCTTGGCGGTGGTGGTTGGGGTTAATACCCGGACGATTCACGTGTTCTGCGGGGCAGGCTAGATTCCTGCCCCTTTTTTTGTCCGATGCGGGCCTGGAGGGATTTGATGCGGGTGACGAGGGTCTGAACGACCGGGGTCTGTTGGAAGCGGGTGCGGTCGGCGGGGTCGGGGATTGACTCGGTCATCTCTTTGAGGAGGGCGAGAGCCTGGCGCCCGGCGGCAAAGGCCTCTTCCCAGGCGTGGTTGGTGATGAGGTGGCCGCAGCGCACGGTGAGGCTGAGGACTTTCTCCGGGACAAGGCCGGAACTCTCTGCAAGCGACAGCGCGCGCTGCACAAGGGGGCGGGCATCGTCGGTTCGGCCAATAAGATCGTAGCCCTGGGCGAGAGCGAGCAGGAGGCGGGGGAGTTCAAGATCCGACTCCAGGGCGAGTACCGGGGGGGCAACTTCTCCCAGCGCAATTGCGATCCCCTCGCGGTTGCCGACGCCGATCAGGTGTTCGAGCCGGTTGGTGTCGAGTAGGAGGTGTTCGCGGGGGAGGTCGAGCTGATGAGCGAGCGAGTGAGCATCGTCGGAGGCCGCCGGGTCATCGGCAAGGCGGGTGACCAGCAGCAGGGCGTTCAGTTTTTCGGGTTTGCAGTTGAGGTTGTCGGCGAGTGCGACCGCGGCCCGGGCGAGGTCGAGGGCTGCGGCTGTGTAGCCGATCGCGGCTTTCAGGGAGGCGGCGTTGACCTGCAAACGAATTTCTTCTTCCCGATCATCGATGGCAGAGAGAAGTCTTTCCGCCTGCTGCTGCTGTTCGGCGGCCTGTCCGAACCG
>JBGSIV010000264.1:0-3452 GCA_041742355.1 Candidatus Zixiibacteriota bacterium | reverse complement strand
GAATCCGCGGTCTCGCCTCGATTGGCGTGCTGCAGGCGTTCGAGGAGAAGGGGATCGAGGTCGGCGGGATTGCCGGCACCTCCATGGGGGGGATTGTCGGCGGCCTGTTTGCGGCGGGGTACGACGCGGATGAACTGGTGGCAATCACGCGCGACCTCGACTTTGCGGCGCTATTCCAGAACGCGCCGCCGCGGGCCACGATGTTGCAGACGCGCCGCCGCGAACGCGGACGCGACCTTCTGACCGTACGCTTTGATGGCTTGCGGCCGAAAATCCCCCAGGCGCTGACCTCGGCGCAGTACCTGACGAATTTCCTGACCATGCTGACCGCCCGTGCAACCTACCAGGCGTCGGGCAATTTTGCCCGGCTGAGTATCCCCTACGCCGCGGTCTGCACTGATGTCATTACCGGGGAACGGGTGGTGCTTCGCAGCGGTTCGCTGTCCGATGCCATGCGGGCCACCATGGCCTTTCCGCTGGCGTTCACCGGCCTGGATATCAACGGCCGGCTGCTCATGGACGGGGGCATGGTGGATCCCCTGCCCGTCGCGCTGGCCCGGGAACTGGGCGGACCCAACGCCCTCGTGGTGGCGGTGAACACCTCGAGCCCGCTCGTCGCGCGGGAGAACCTGGTTACGCCAATCGACATTGCCGACCAGGTGACAACGATTATGACTGCCGAACGTCTGCGGCAGTCCCTGCAGCAGGCCGATTTCGTGATAACGCCGGCCCCGGATGGCATCCGGTCGACCGATTACCGCTACCGGGACAGCCTGATTCACCTCGGTTACAGGGCCGGTCTGCTCGCCGCCGACAGCATCATCGCGATGCTGAGTCGCCACGAAGACAGCGCCTGCGTGGAGTTCGTCGAATTCACCTGCGATTCAGTACTGGCGTCGCACCAGGCGCTGCTGCAGGAAAACCTCGACCGTGAGTCGTGCACCCGGCTGCAGATCGCCGACTGCCTGCGGAAGGTTTTCACCGACACGACCCTCTTCCGGCTGGAAGCGGCGATCATCCCTGCGGTTGAGACGAACCTCACCGCGTCGCATCGGCTGCACATCAGCGGCTACCGGTGCTTTGCGCCGGGGAGCGCGACATTCCGCTTCGTCGGCAATACCATGTTCGAGGATTCGACCCTGCACCGCGTGCTGGCACTGCGCGATTCGCTCGTAACCCCGGCGCGGCTGAAGCGCGGCCTCGAGCGGATTCGCGATCAGTACCGGTCGCGCGGGTGGGACCTCGCGTTCGTCCGCCAGGTCGTGATCGAGCCGGAACGGCAGATGATCACGCTGATGGTTGACGAAGCGATCGTGCACGGGGTCGAAGTCGACGGGGTGAAGCGGACGCGGCCGTGGTACATTCGCGCGCATTTCCCCCTCGAGACCGGCCAACCTTACTCGACGCGGCTGGCCGCAGAGGGGCTGAAGAATATTTACGGCACGGATTTGTTCGACCGGGTTACGGTCGACCTCGAGCCAAATGAGGGGCGGCCGACCGTGTACATCCGGGTCGAAGAGAAGGCGTACAACCAGCTGCGGGTAGGCTGGCACTGGGACGACGAGTACGAATCCGAGGAATTTGCGGAGCTCCTCGATGACAACATCGCCGGAATCGGGCTGGAGGGCATGCTCCATGGCCGGTACTCGCCCGATCGCCAGGAATACCATCTCGGGTTCAAGGCCGATCGGATCTTCAAGACTTACCTGACGGGACGGGTCCGCGGGTACCACACGGTGCTGGAACGCCACCTGTACGACGACGGAGATTCGCTGGTCGGACGCAGGAAGGAACGGGTGACGGGAGTCGAAGTGCGCCTCGGCCAGCAGATCGCGCGGCTGGGAACGGTAGCGGCGGCACTGGTGACGGAAGAGATCGAGTACAGGCACGAGGGGAATCCGGCGGTGAAAGAACGCTACGGACTGCGGGCGCTTGAATTGGAAACGCTGGTGGAGACATTCGACCGGATGCCATTCCCTCAGACGGGTAAGAGGCACTACTTCGCGCTGCAACTGGCCGGGCAGATTTTCGGAGGAGATATCGAGTACACGCGGTTTTTCACGTCGATTGAGGCGTACTTCCCGATGGGTGAGTACCTGACGTACCATCCGAGGATCGCGCTCGGCCTGTCGGCCCCGGATCTGCCGTGGTCGGAGAAGTTCTACATAGGGGGAATGGATTCATTCGCGGGTTACCGCACGCATCAACTGGCGGGGGACAAAATGCTGCTGGTGAGCAGCGAGGTGCGCCTCCGACTACCGCTGCGGCTGTACCTGTCGGCACGGTATGACATCGGAAACGCGTTCGGATCGGCCGATGAGTTCAAGTTAGCGACTTTGCGCCATGGCGCAGGCGTCTTCCTCGCATTGGATTCACCCGTTGGACCGTTCGAGATCGGCTACGGCGCCAACGACGATACGGATCGGTTCTACCTGCGGGCTGGATTCGACTTCTAGAGCCCGCACCGTCTCGTCCCCGCCGTGCGGGCCGGGCGCTTCAGGAGTCGGATGCCGTGTCGCCGTCACCCTCATCCCCGCTCTTGCGATCGTTGAACTTTTTGCGCAGCTGTTCCTTTTTCAGGCCAGCAAGGCGCGCCTTGATATTGACCTCGCGCAGCGATTCATTGGGGCGCAGCGGGAAACCGCACAAGCGCTGGATATTTATCACCTGCTCGCGTTCCTTGGCGCGGCGCTTGAAAAACAGAATGTTCGATTCCAGGAGCGCAAGACGCTCTTCTCGATCGGGGAGGAGCACCGTCCAGATGTCGCGCGGAACCCCTTCGAGCATCATGCGAATATTGTAGTACGGCTGCAGGGCCCGGTCGACGTCATAGTTCATGTTACCTCACCACCCATCTTCCTTGGCCCCGGCGATGACGGCCGCCGGGGCGGTTCGCAATCGTTACCATCCAACGTCCATGTTAAAAAACAGCCCGGCTTTCATCGAGGTTCCGACCGGGGGCTATCGCGGGTTTTCGGTGGCGCGGTAAGAACGTGGAGAGCATGCTCTTAGAAAGATTTCGCGCAATCCAAACTATAACTTGGCGCCGATGCAACCCGTATCTATGCCGTGTTCCCCCAGGTACTTCGTACCACGCGGTACAGCAGTCGCGTAAACCGGCAGCCGCCGCCGCGTGCACCGGCTCGCAGTGCAACAACCGCCGAGGCGACCGGCCCCGGCGTCTGCCGCGACAGAAAAAACTTGTGCGCGTGGCGGTTGCTCTCTACCCTCGAAGTGACCAACGAAATGAGGAGGTACAATGAGAAAGTGGGCAATACTGCCGACCCTGATAGCGATGGCGATAGTAGCAGGATGCAGCGGTGAGAACAAGCCGGAGAGCACGGCGCAACCCGCGGCGGTGAATCCGAGTGTTGTCGCACAACAAGCGGCGGAAACGGTTACCGCACGCTACCAGCGTGACCTGAAAGCGGCGGTGCTGGCCGCCATGAATG
>JBGSIV010000263.1:0-18591 GCA_041742355.1 Candidatus Zixiibacteriota bacterium | reverse complement strand
CGTCGCCGATGTCGAAGCCTTCGAAGCCGCCGTAGCCGCCGAAGCCGGGGCCGGCGCTCGCGCCGGCGTGGCCGAACTGGTCATAGGCCTGCCGCCGGCGCGGGTCCTTGAGGACCTCGTAGGCTTCGGTGGCCTCTTTGAACTTCTCTTCCGCCTCTTTGTTGCCCGGATTGCGATCCGGGTGATGTTTCAACGCCATCTTGCGGTAGGCGGTCTTGATCTGGTCTTCGGAGGCGCCGCGGTCAACCTCGAGCACCTCGTAGTAGTCTCGTTTGGTCATTCGCTGGTTGGTCATTTCTTCTTGTCGTCGTCGACCACTTCAAAGTCAGCATCCACAGCTCCGTCGCCGCCGGAGGATCCGCTCTGCTGTTGCGGGCCGGACTGGGCGTCCTGGGGCCCCGCGCCCGGCTGGGCGCCCTGGGCCTGCGCCTGGCGGTACATTTCTTCGGCCAGCTTGTGCGAGGCCTGCATGAGTTCGTCCTTGGCGGTATTGATGGTCGATACGGAATCGCTCTTCTGGACATCGCGCAGCTTGCTCAGCGCCGTTTCGACCCGCTGCTTTTCTTCGGCGGAGATCTTGTCGCCGTGCTCCTTGAGGGTTTTCTCGGTCGAGTACACGAGCTGGTCGGCTTCGTTGCGCGCCTTGATCAACTCCTCGCGCTGCTTGTCTTCGTCGGCGTGCTTCTGGGCGTCTTTGACCATCTTGTCGATTTCCTGCTCGGACAGCCCGGAGGAAGCCTCGATGCGGATCGACTGCTCGCGGCCGGTGGCGCGGTCTTTGGCGCTCACGTGCACGATGCCGTTGGCGTCGATGTCGAATTTGACCTCAATCTGCGGGATGCCGCGCGGAGCGGACGGAATGCCGACCAGGTCGAACCGGCCGAGGGTGCGGTTGTCCACCGCCATCGGGCGTTCCCCCTGCAGGACATGAATCGACACGGCCGTCTGATTGTCATCGGCGGTCGAAAAGATCTGGGACTTGCTGGTCGGGATGGTCGTGTTCCGCTCGATCAGTTTGGTCATGACGCCGCCGAGGGTTTCGATCCCGAGCGACAGCGGGGTGACGTCGAGCAGGACGATGTCCTTCTCACCCATTTCGCCACCGAGGATTCCGCCCTGAATAGCGGCGCCGAGGGCGACGACCTCGTCGGGGTTCACACCTTTGTGGGGTTCGCGGCCGAACAGCTCCTTGACGGTCTGAACGATTATCGGCATGCGGGTCATGCCGCCGACGAGCACGACCTCGTCGATATCAGAGAACGAGAGTCGGGCGTCCTGCATTGCCCGCTTCACCGGGTCCACGGTCCGCTGGACGAGCTGGTCGGTGAGCTGCTCGAGTTTCGCCCGCGAGAGGGTCAGATCGAGGTGTTTGGGGCCGTTCTGGTCGGCGGTGATGAAGGGCAGGTTGATGTTGGTCTGCATGGTCGAGGACAGCTCGATCTTGGCCTTCTCAGCCGCCTCTTTGAGGCGCTGGAGGGCCATGCGGTCCTTGCGCAGGTCGATCCCGGTCTGCTTGCGGAATTCGTCCGCGAGCCAGTCGATAATCGTCTGGTCGAAGTCGTCGCCGCCGAGGTGGGTGTCGCCGTTGGTGGCGCGGACTTCGAACACGCCCTCGCCGATTTCGAGAATGGAGATATCGAAGGTGCCGCCGCCGAGGTCGAAGACGGCGATCTTCTGGTTTTTGTTCTTCTGGAGGCCGTAGGCGAGCGATGCGGCGGTCGGCTCGTTTATGATGCGCAGGACCTCGAGGCCGGCGATGCGGCCGGCGTCTTTGGTGGCCTGGCGCTGGGAGTCGTTGAAGTACGCGGGCACGGTGATGACGGCCTGTTTGACTTCCTGGCCGAGGTAGTTTTCGGCGGCCTGTTTGAGCGAGCGCAGGATCATGGCTGAGATTTCGGGCGGCGTGTACTTCTTGCCGGCGACTTCGACCATCACCATACCACCTTCATCCTCGACGACGTGGTACGGGACGATCTTCTCTTCGGACTGCACTTCGGTGTGGCGGCGGCCCATGAAGCGTTTGATCGAGAACACGGTGTTCTCGGGGTTGGTGACGGCCTGCCGTTTGGCGGGCGCGCCGACGAGTCGCTCGCCGTCTTTGGCGAATCCGACCACGGACGGCGTAATGCGCGATCCTTCCTGGTTCGGAATCACCACCGGTTCCTGTCCCTCGAGGACGGCGACCACCGAGTTGGTCGTCCCGAGGTCTATGCCTATGACTTTGCCCATGCTATGAGTCTCCTTCCCTCTGGAATATCATCAATTTCTCGTTTTCGTGCAACGGACAGCGGGTTTCACCGGGCTAGGCCGGTTTGCCCGTGCTCACGCCGACTTTGGCGTGGCGCAGGACGCGGTCACCCCGCCTGTAGCCGGGGCTCATGACCATAGCGACGGTGCCTTCGCCGTGTTCCTCCGACGCCATCTGCATGAGGGCGTCGTGGAGATTCGGGTCGAACGGCCGGCCGAGGGCCTCGATCGGCTGTACCCCGTGCCGGGCGAGCAGAGCGTTCATCTGCTCGTAGATCATGGCGATCCCCTGGCGGAAAGGGTCGCCGTCAGCCGTGTCTCCGGCGTTATCGAGCGCGCGGCGGAAGTTGTCGACGATGTCGAGCAGGTCGGTGAGCACGCGGTCGGCGGCCGCCTTTTCCATTTCCTCGTACTGGCGCGCGGTGCGTTTCCGATAGTTGTCGAAATCAGCGGCGGCGCGCAGGAGGCGGTCCTCGAGTTCGGCCACGCGCCGGCGCAGCTGCCCGGCTTCGTCGGCCTCAGCTATGACGCCCGGATCCTCGGTCGGTTCGGTTCTGAACTGCGGCGGCGCCGGGTCGATCTCCCCGCCTTCGTCGGCCGGTGGCGGCTGGCGGTGGATCGAGCCGAGTTCTTTTTCGTCGGCGTCGGTCGCGTCAACGTGCATGTCATCTCTCTTGCGCGTCACTGGTATCTCCCTCCTTTTTGTCCAATCCTGCGAGCACCTCCGTAATGGCGCGGGCGGTGTAGTCGACAATGGAGACGAGCTTGCCGTACTCCATGCGGGTGGGGCCGATGATGCCGATCGTTCCGCTGATGTTGCCGACTTTGTACGACGAGGTGACGAGCGAGCAGTCCATAATTTCGTCGTACTTGTTCTCCTTGCCGATGGTGATAAACAAGCCTTCATCGTAGGCGGTACGGAGCAAATCTTTGAGCGTGCGGCTGTTTTCCATGATGCGGACGATGCGGGTGATGTGGTCGATCTCGGAGAATTCGGGCTGGGCCAGGAGGTTGTCGGCCCCGGCCAGGTGGATATCGCCGACGAGGTCATCGCTCCACAGCCGCTCCCGGGAGTCGACAATGAGCTTGATGAGGCGACCGGCGCCGGTGACATCGGCGAGCCGCGCGCTGATAGTCGTGCGGATTTCACCGAGGGAAAGTCCGGCGAGGCGTTCGTTGAGAACGGTTTCGACTTCGCGCAGCCGGACATCGTCGATGGAGGTTTCGACCTCGATAATGACACTGCGGGCGAGGCCCGATTCGACCACGACCACCGCCATGATCCGCTCGTTGGACAGCGGGATGAGTTCGATGCGGCGCAGGACGCCGCGCTCGAACCGGGGGGCGATGGTCACGCCGAGCTGGTGGGTGATTTCGCTGAGCACGCGGCAGGTCTGGCCGAGGATTTCGTGGACGCCGCGCCCTTCCCGCACGATCAGATCCTTTATCCGCTCTTTCTCGGTCTCGGTCAGTTCCTCGGGCTTGAGGAGGTAATCGACGTAGACTCGGTATCCGAGATCGGTGGGCACACGTCCGGCCGAGGTGTGCGGCTGACGGACGAGGCCGAGTTCTTCGAGATCCTGGAGGGTGTTGCGGATGGTGGCCGAGGAGACGCCCATATTGAATTTATTGGCAATGATCCGTGAGCCGACGGGGTCGGCGGAGCGGATGTAGTGCTCGATCAGGTTGAACAGAACCTGTTTTTCTCTGTCTGATAGATTCTCAAATGCCATAACGACTTAGCCCGTTTAGGTGACGAAGGTTCTGCCAATCTGGCAGCATCTCTGCCAGACTGCTAACAAATGTACATGATTTATAACGCAAGTCAAGGGCAAATGATTCCGGGAAAAGGTCTTTTGGATAGTGGTTCGGAACTGAGACGAATAAGCCGGATACGGGCGTATCCGGCTTTCCGAACCAACTGAACCTGTGAGGTGACAGTACGGTATCTTACTTTTTGTCGCCGTCCTTCTTGGAACTGTCGGACTTCTTGTCGGACTTGGCGGCGGCTTTCGTGTTCGGGTCCGACTTCTTGGCGGTCGATGACGACGTAGTGGCGGGAGCGGGCGGCTTCTTCTTCGATTCCTGGTCCTTGGCGACCGCCTTGTTCTTCAGGTTCTCCCGGCGGTCGTCGATGCCGTTGTTGTTCTTGTCGATGAACGTGTCGAACTGCCGGGGGGTGGCGTTCGTTGCCTGGTTGGCGCTTCCCGCGGACGGCTGGGTGGTGGAGTTCTTTTTCGTGGTGTCGGCTCTGGCTGTGGTGTCCTTCTTCGCCTTTGTGTCGGTTTGGGTGGATTGCTCCTGTTTTCCCTTCTTGTCGCGCGCCTTCTTCTCGACGGCGACGGCGGAGCCGGTCCATGCGACCAGGAGCATTCCGCAGAACAACACTGTCAGTACCTGTTTGATCATCGTATCCTCCGCAGAAGGCGGGCCCCGGTGTTATCCGGGGTCCGCGCACTCATTGTCGATCAGCGGCCTTTCCCTTTGCCGTCGCGGCTGCCGCCGGAGCTTTTGCTTCCGCCGCCCGAGCTCTTGCTCCCGCCGGAATTGCCGGAACTCTTGGGGGTCGGAGCCGGCGCCGGTTTGCTTTCCACCTTGCCCGACGATCCTTTGCTCTGGGGCTTTTCCGCGGGTTTTACCTGCGGCTGGGCGGGAGCCGGGGCGGACTCGCGCTGCGCGCCTTTGTCCTTCACCTTCCGATCGGATCCTCGGCTTCCACGGTCACTCGGTGCGCTGCCCTGGCCGGGCTGGTAGCCCGGTTTGCGGTCGCCCGATTTTTTCTGGTAGTAGTCGCCGTCGTTGCGTCCGCGGTCGGTGTCAACCGTTCCGCGTGATCCTTTGCCGGTACTGCTGCCGCGGTCGGTGTCGAGGCTGCCGCCTGACGTGCGGCCTTTGCCGGAGCCGATGTATCCGCCGGAGCCGTCGGAACTGCCGCGCGAGGTGTTGTCGATGCTGCCACGCCCCTTGTTGGAGCGGCCGAAGATGTTCTGATCGTTATCGTTCGGCGAGATCGCAGAGGATTCGATTCCGCGTTCGGTCTTGACCAGTTGGGTTGTACCGCGGATGTGCTTCTTCGGCGCATCGATCACGCGTTCCGTGACCCGCTGACCGTCGGCCTTAGTGACCGTGAGTTCGCGGGTCCGGATCTTGCCCGACTTCTCGATGGAAGCCACTTTCTGGGAGTAGTTCGGGTAGCCGTGTTTCACCGGGTCGCGGTAGCCGGCCTCGCGCACTTCGCGGTATTTCGACTTGACGTGCGCGGAGGTATGGATCACGTCGACGTTGAGAACGAGCGTGTTGTAGCGGGAGACGTGGAAGTCAGACTCCCAGCAGTAGCCCCAGCGGTCGTAGATCGTGATGGTGTGCCAGCCGACGTACACGCGCGGCAGGTACAGCGGCGCGCAGCCCCAGTAGATGCCGTTGATGTAGACGCTGGAGCCCCACGGGTAGTCGATGTACACGTTGCCGGCCAGAGTCCAGGGGTGGTAGGTCGGGTAGTAGACCGGCCGGAAGTAGTAGTCTTCCCACTCGTTGATGTAGATCGCGGTGCGGTCGTAGGCGAACCGCTGGCCGCCGTAGCGCACGAAGTAGCGTTCGTTCAGCCAGTCCATGTACGCCATGCGGTCATCGTCGTCGGCAACCAGACCCGAGGCCGGATACCAATCCGGAACCGGGAAGGGTTCGCGGGAGGCGATGATCTGGATGTTCTCCACGCCATCCGGGCCGGAGACGACGAGGTCGTAGTCATCGTAGCCGGAGGGGAGCTGGTGGGTCACGCCGCCCTGAATGAAGTTGTCGCCGTTCGGGCTGGACGGGAACAGCATGTTGACGCGGCCGCGCGAGTCGATGCTGTAGATCGCCACGAACGCGTCGCGGTTGGCGCGGAAATTCAGGGTAATGCGGTCCCCTTCATAGTACTCGCCGTCGTGATGGTTCGGCCAGATCTCGACGCCGAGGTAGCGATCCACGCGGGCGCGTTCCCCGTTGTCGTAGCCGTTGTCGTAGGACCGGTCGTCCTCGTCCCGATACACCCGATCCTCGCCCTGCTGCGACATGACTGCCGGCGTCGCGATGAAGATCGCCGCGAGCGCCACAATCAGTGTGTTAGTCAATTGCCGCATCATGATGTATCACCTCTTTCCAGTTACTTTGAAGCCGAAGCTTTCGTGTTCGTCGCCGTGGCGGCCTGTGAGTCGCCGGGCACGGCCGGTTTCAATTCGGGATTGTTGACCTGCGGCTGCCAGGCCCACTGGAACTGGACGGTGCCGCCCGGGTCAATATCAATCACGCGCATTTTCGCGAAGTGCTCGTCGTCGGTCCAAATGATGTAGGTGTGGCCGAGGATGAGTTCAACAAATCCGAGGTCCGACCAGCCTTCGGTGGGGGCGTAGCCGATCGCATCCCAGTCGCCGGTAAAGCCCATGTCCTGGATGTCGGTCAGGTGTGTTCCGTCGGTATTGCCGGCGTTCAGGTAGAGGATGCCTTCGAAGCTGTCGACGTAGACGTCGGTAGTGGCGTTATCCGCGGACATCCGGGCTTTGCCGCCGAAGTCGAAGCCGGAGTTCGCGAGTGACACTGAGATATCATATAGTGTCACCACCCCTTCGGGGCGCGGGGTGTCAAAGATCGATTCGGCCGAGAGGTCGGACACCTGTCCGGCGAAGTCGACCGAGGCGATGGCGTACCAGTAGGTCACGCCGTTGGCGGCGGATTCATCGCTCGTGTTGTACCAGACCAGGTCGAGATCCGGGTTATCGTCGGCGTCGACTGCAAACAGGAATTGGTACTGGTCGGGCTCGACATCGTCGGGCGAAGTCGCGCGGTAGATCCAGAACTCATCGATATCCCGTTCGTAGGGGCCGGCCCACCAGAGTTTGACTGCGCCGTCGCCGGTGATGGAGAACACTCCCTGGGGCGGCTGCGGGCGGGGGTCGTTGATTTCGTCGTCATCTTCGCAGCCGGTAAAGGCAAACAGGGCGAGAAGTAGGATTCCAAATGTGCATGCCTTTTTCATAGTCTATCTCCTGCCTGGTCAGTTATTGGCTTTCCTGTCACTGGTCTTACAGTCAAACGGCGTGCCGGGTTCGGCAAGGTGTTGTACTTGCGATAGTTACATGAGTCGTTGACGGTTCGGTACGAGATTTCGCGCACAGAAATTGTGCGTCAGGGGCGGGTGGGGCACAGAAATTGGAGGGGGGTCTAAGGGTGGGAGATTACTCACCCCTCCCCCAGCCCGTACTCCTTGATCTTCGAACGGAGGGTGTTGCGATGAATGCCGAGCAGATCGGCGCAGAGGGTCATATTCCAGTCGTGCATGTCAAGGCACTTCTTGATCTGCCGCTTCTCCATCTCGGCCAACGGGAGGACCTCTTCACTACCTGACGAATCGGGCGTGGGCTTGCCGTTGGCGATTCCCGAAAGATCCTCGCGGGAGATGCGATCCGAACGGCAGAGGACGACTGCGCGTTCGAGGACATTCTGCAGTTCGCGCACGTTGCCCGGCCAGGCATACGATGTGATGAGATACGCTGCGTCGGTGTCGATCCCCTTGATCTCGCGGCCGATCTTCTGCGCGAAGCGTTTCACGAACGCATCGGCGAGAAGGAGGATGTCACCCGGGCGGTCTTTGAGCGGCGGGACATGGATCGTGATCACGTTCAATCGGTAGTAGAGATCCTCGCGAAAGGTCTTCTCGGCGACGCCCTTTTCGAGGTCGCGGTTGGTGGCGGCGACAATGCGGATATCGAGCGGGATTTCTTTGACCGAGCCGAGCCGTTGGATGGTTTTGGCTTCGAGCACGCGGAGGAGTTTTACCTGCATCGACAGGGGCATCTCCCCTATTTCATCGAGAAAGAGCGTGCCGCCGTCGGCGAGTTCGAAGCGCCCCTGTTTCGGCTTGTCCGCGCCGGTGAAGGCGCCTTTCTCGTAGCCGAACAGCTCGGACTCGAGGAGGGTCTCGGGGAAGGCGGCGCAGTTGATAGCGACGAGGCGTTCTTTGGCGCGCAAGGACAGGGCGTGGATCGCCTGCGCGACCAGCTCTTTGCCGGTGCCGGAGGCGCCGGTGATGAGCACGGTGGCGTCTTTGGGGGCGACGAGCGAGATCATTCGTTTGACCTGCTGCATTCCCTCGGATTCGCCGATGATTTCGCTGGTCGGGAAGACTTCGGCTAGGCGCTCGGCCATCGCCTGCCGGTCGACCACGAGGCGGTTCTGGTCGACGGCCTTGCGCAGTTTGATCAGGAGTTCATCGAGATCCTCGACCGGTTTGGTGAGGTAGTCGAACGCTCCGGCGCGCATCGCGGTGACGGCCGTTTCGACCGAACCGAAGGCGGTGAGGACGATGACCTGGATGAAGGGGTTGATTTCCTTGAGGCGGCACAGGAGGGTGATGCCATCCATGCCGGGCATTTTCATGTCGACCAGGGCCACCGGTGCGAAGACACGATGGTAAGCGTCGAGCGCCTGGGGGCCGTTCTCGAACGCGTGGACCTCGAACCCCTGTTTGGTGAGATAGCCGCCCAGCAGGTCGCGCTGGGCCGGTTCATCGTCGACTAAGAGCAGTTTCGTGTCCGCCATGGATCTCCCGGTTTTCGCCCCTATCGCTCAACGCATTTCCGCCGGTGTGTGCGGCATAAAAAAGCCCGCCGGAATCCGACGGGCTTACGTGGTCTTGCTTACGCTCAGTCGCCGGAGCCGACAATCAGTTTTACACCGAAGTTGAGGGTAAAGACGCTGGTGTTTTCACCAAATACGTAGGTGTTACCCTGGTACGTTCCCTCGGCATCCTCGGTCATGGCGGTGTGGTAGCCGGCCTCGAGGTAGATGCCGGAGTAGTCGGCGGTGTAGTAGAACAGGCCGACACCGAGGCCATAGGCCAGGGACGGGTCATATGACAGCTCGCGGAATTTGACGTCGTCGGAGTTCTCGTCGAAAACGAGGGTGCTGAATTTGGGGTTCTCCAGGCCGACATGCGCCTTGTTGTACGGCACGAAGAACGACTCGCCCTCGAAGCTGTAGCGGGCATAGAGATTCGGGTTGAACAGCCGGTGGGCGTGACCTCCGGCTTCGGATTCGGGAGCATCGACCCCGAACTGGCTGTACTGGAAGTTGAGCCCGGCGGTCAGCTTCGTGGTGACATAGTAGCCGAGGTCAATGCCGATATCCCAGCCGGTCTTGGCCGCGCGCTCATAGGTTTTGTCGAGCACCGGCAGCGGACCGGTGGTCCAGTCGGAGATTCCCCCGGTCGGGACACCGAGCCCGCCGTACAGGCTGATTTCCAGAATGTCCTTTGTGACGACCTCTTCCTGCGCGCACACGTTGAGACTGCCCAGCAGCAGAACAGCAGCGATAATCGTTACAGATGCTTTCGTCATTCGCCTATCCCCGGTATGTATAGAGTCACATCATTGCCACTTAAAGACGCATATGCCGCCGGATTCTGTGCAACGGCAATTTCGTCCGGCGTAATTGCGGGAAATAAACACCGCAGGGCGGGCTTTGTCAACAGATTATCTGGTGACGTTTTTCACAAAACTCGCTGCGGCACAACAGGTGAAGGACTATGGCCGCAAGGGACTCAGTCGCATGGGGGCATGGCCTGGCCGCGGAAGAGAACCCCCACGAGCGTAGTGATATCCTGGACATTCATCCCACCCGAGCAGTTGATGTCGCCGGCCTCCGGGGAGATCGGCTGGGGTCCAGCGCGGAAGAGCGCCGCCACAAGATAGATCACATCGGCCACGTTGATCTTGCCGGAGCCATCGACATCTCCCTGCAGCGCCACTTTGGCGGCGAGGACGAGGTTGGACCAGCGCGATTCCTGGTTCTCGGCGTCGGTGGCGGTGACCCGGTACCAGTAGTCGCCGGGCGTTTTCGAGGCGAAGGTGTAGGAGGTGTCCGCTAAGGCGGTGACCACGGTGTCGACCACATCGTACACGTCGAGGGGGGAAATGTCGTCGATATACACTCCCTCGCCGTGGCCGTAACCGTCGGTGAGGTACATGAGGCGGAAGGTAGCGAATTGGCCGGTCCAGGGAGACAAGTCATAAGCAGCGGGGAGCCAGGCGTTGCTCTGGCCGGTGATACCGTTGCCACGGTTCTGGCCGTAGGGATTGTAATTGGTCGTCAGATTCCCGGGCAGGGTAGCATAGGTGAGGCCGCCGTCGACGGAAATCTCGGCATAGAAGTAGTCGGCGCCCCACTGGATGTCGTGCCAGATGTGGAAGGTGAGGCTGTCGTTGGGTTGCACGTGGTATGGAGTGTTGAGGACGAGCCAGTGGGGCTCGCCGTCGTGGACGCGTTCGTGCCAGGATTTTTGGCCGCTGAACGCCCGGGCATCGGTCAAACGCATTTCCCGTTCAGACCAGTAGCCGAGATAGTCCTCGGCGGCATCGGTGACTTGCCGGCGATCGCGCAGTTCGGTCAGGAGGAACCCCACGGCCGGGTTAGCCGAATCGGTGGGCGACCACCGCAAGATGAGGTTTTGGGTGGAAAACTCGGCCGGGAGCATTCGGGGGGGTGTCGGCGGGGCGATGCGGTACGGGTTGTCGGCGATCTTCGCGAGGTAGAGGTTCGGGTAGAGGTTTTGGGACACGAGAGTCGGTATCCGTGAGGGATCGGGCCAGAAGCCATCGGAGCTGCCGCCGATTTCGGTGGTGAGCGAGATGATGCGCGGTTTGGCGAGGGTATCCCCCCAGGCCCAGTCATCGGCATCGCCGTTGGTCGGGTAGAGTGTCCAGCTGATTCCTTCGGCGTAGCCGTTGAATTGAGTCAGCGAGTCGCCGAGGTTTGCGTAGAAGTCCTCGCGGTCGGAGTACTGGTAGTCGTAGCCCCAGGGCCAGATGACGAGGTTGGCATAGCTATGGAGATTGTGGATGATGCTGATGTGGTGGCTCTGGACGAAGTCGCGGATGGCCTGAGTCTCCGGTTCCGAGAAGGGCGCCGCGCCGCGGTAGGTGTCGGAGGAGGGGTACGGGGATGAGCCGAGATCATCGTAGCCCCACTCGAAGCCATAGTTGCGGTTGCAGTCGACTCCCTGGCTGCCGTCGCCGTTGACCCGGAGGTTCTTCCGCCACATCCCGCCACCGTAGGGGTTGAGGGTTTCATTCCACAAGTAGCCGTCGGGATTCTGGCACGGCACGAAGTAGAGTTCGCGGGTGTTGACCAGGGCGGTGATTTCGGGATCGACGCCGTAGTTGGCGGCGAGGTGGTGCATGACGTTTAAGAGGGTGGCCATGCCGGCCGGTTCGCGGGCATGTATGAGGGAGCAGTACAGCACTTCCGGTTCGTCTTCATCCACGGCGGGGTTGTCGGAGATTTTGATACACCAGATATCCGCGCCGAAGGATTCGGTTTGTCCGAGCGAGAATTTCGGTGAGACGATCCCGGGCTTCGCCGCGGTGAGCGAGTCGAGGAAGTACTCGATATCCATGAAGGAGGGAAATCCGCCGGCCGAGCGTCCCATCGATCGGGAGAAGTAGAATGCTTCAAGATCCGGGTGGATGACGGTGTAGGTGATACCGTGCGCCTCGAGCAGGCTTAGCTGCGACATCGGTGCGACGATGGACAGTGTGTCACCGGATTGTTCGACTATTTCGAACCCTGAAGCGAGGATCTGCCGGTACTGGGAGCCGGTGAGTTTGTGGACCTGCAGCTGCAGGTACGTTTCGTCGGGGGGTTCGGCAACGGTGATGGTCGCAAGGGCCAGCACCGCGAAGAGGATTATGACTGAACATTTTGGCATGTCAAGAGTCTCTCAAATGTCGGCCGGGCCATGGCGGGACTATCCGCGCCCCGGTTCGCGGTCGGTGCATGCGTAAGATACGGCGATGCCGATTGGATGCAACGGCAAAGGGGGTTCGGCGATGAGATGCGGGGAAAAAACCGCTTGAAATCGGCGGGGCATGTTATATACTTGTCCCTTTATCACTTTCGGCCCATAAGATCAAAGGGAAGCTATGAAGGTGTTGGTCGTCGGTTCCGGAGGGAGAGAACACGCGCTCATCTGGAAGTTAAGCAAGTCCAAGAAGGTGGATAAGATCTTCTGTGCGCCCGGCAATGCCGGGATCGCGCAGTTGGCCAAGTGCGTCAACATCAAGGCGACCGATATCCGGGGGCTCGGTGAATTCGCCATTCGCAACAAGATCGGGCTGACGGTGGTTGGGCCGGAGGATCCGCTGGCCAACGGGATAGTGGACGAGTTCCAGAAGCGCCGGCTCAAGGCGTTTGGTCCTGATCGCAAAGCGGCGCAGATCGAGGGGAGCAAGACCTTCGCCAAGCAGTTCATGCGCGAGTATCACATCCCCACGGCCGCTTTCCGGTCGTTCACCACGGCCGCCGAGGCGATCGGCTTCTGCCATTCGGTGGAGTATCCGGTGGTGATCAAGGCCGACGGGCTCGCGGCCGGCAAAGGCGTGTTCGTGGTCCACAGCCAGAAGGAGGCCACGGCGGCGATCGAGCGAGTCATGCTCGAAAAGGCGCTGGGCAAGGCGGGCGAGCAGGTGGTCATTGAGGCCTGCCTCACGGGTCAGGAAGTGTCCGTCATGTGCCTGACCGACGGCAAGACGATCGTGCCGCTGCTGTCGAGCCAGGATCACAAGCAGGCGTTCGAGGGGGACCGGGGTCCCAACACGGGCGGTATGGGGGCCTACTGTCCCACGCCGCTTGTCGAGAAGGAGCTGGTGGAGCAGATTCAGGATTTCATTTTCGCGCCGGTGCTGAAGGGCTTCCAGCAGGAGGGGATCAACTACAAGGGGGTGCTGTACGCCGGTCTCATGATCACCGAGAGCGGTCCGAAGGTGCTCGAGTTCAACTGTCGCTTCGGCGATCCGGAAACCCAGGCGGTGCTTCCGTTGTTAAAGAATGATCTGTTCGACCTGATCATGGCAACCATCAACGGAAAGCTCTCCAGTGTCGGTCGGCTCGACTGGAGACCGGAACATTCGGCCTGTGTGGTGATGGCCTCGAAGGGATACCCCGGCAGGTACTACACGGGTAAGCGGATCACCGGACTGCAGGATATCAATGACAGCTTGGTGCAGGTGTTCCATGCGGGAACGACGCTGAAGGGTACGCAGGTGCTGACGGCGGGGGGGCGGGTGCTCAATGTCGTCGCGACCGATCGGACCCTGCAATTGGCGCTGGCCCGCGCCTACCGGGCCGTTAACAAGATCAAGTTCGAAGGCGCGTATTTTCGCCGTGATATCGGCAGCCGCGTCCTGAAGTCACCACGGAGGTAGCATCCCATGCCCAAAGTGCTCATATTAATCGGGTCGAAATCCGACCTCGAGTACGCTGAAAAATGTCGTGAGCAGTTGGCCGTGTTCGGCATCGATGCCGTGATTGAGGCCTCTTCCGCTCACCGGCATCCCGAAAAAACAGCCGAATTGGCCGGGCGGGCGGAAGAAAACGGCTTTTCGGTGATAGTAGCTATGGCAGGTCTTGCTGCGGCTCTTCCGGGTGTGGCGGCGGCCTACTCGACCTTGCCGGTGATTGGTGTGCCGCTGCCCGCGGCCCTGGGCGGGTTGGATTCGCTGCTGTCGATCGTGCAGATGCCTCCGGGTATTCCGGTGGCCTCGGTTGCGATCGGCATGCCCGGAGCGAAGAACGCCGCTGTCCTGGCCGCGCGCATTGTCGCGTTGAGCGACGGGAAGGTCAAGGAAGCGCTCAAGAAGCACCGCGCAGGCCTTTAGAGCCGGCGAACCAACCGGCCGGTGGCAGGTACAAAAAGAAGTGATGCAATAATCTTGAAGGGAGACCTATGACGAGAATGAACCTTACGAAGACTCTCTCCGCCGTTGCGGCGGGCCTGGTGATCGGTTGGGCTGCGACCGCACCGACGGTATCGGCCGACGAAGCCAAGGCCAAAGAGGCTTTCAATGCGGGTGTTGTGGCGATGCAGGCCGGCAACAGCGATGAAGCCATCCTGAACTTCCAATTGGCCATGACGGAAGACCCGAAGTTTGCCGATCCGGCCATGAACCTCGGCGCGGTTCTTTTCGAGAAGAAGGACTACCAGGGCGCCCTGAATGCCTTCAAGTCGGCCACCGAGCGCGATCCGAAGCTGGCCGATGCCTGGGCCAACCTGGGGCAGACGCATTATGTCCTCAAGCAGTTCGTGGAAGCCACTCCGGCTTTCCAGAAGGCAGCCGAACTGGCTCCCGACAACGCGGACTACCTGATCCGGCTGGGCAAGGTGTACAACCAGCGGTCGATGGGAGCGGAAGCCACCAGCACGTTCGAGAAGGCTCATCAGCTCGGCGGCGGTGATCATCTCTCGTGGTTCTACCTCGGCCAGGCGTATGAGGCCCAGAACAAGACGCCCGAGGCGATCGCGGCGTACCAGAAATCGATTGCGATGAAGGATGATTTCTACTCCGCGCATTCTTCGCTCGGCTCGATCTACCTGGCCCAGGAGAAGTACGGTCCCGCAGCGAGCGAGTTCAAACGCGCGGCGCAGATTGATCCGCAGGCATACAAGGCCTCGTACAATTACGCCATCGCGGTTCAGTCGGATGATCCGGAGAACCTCGATGCGGCTCTTGCGGCGTGGGAGAGCTTCCTTGCGGCCCACAAGAACAACCCGAAGGCGGCGAAGCTCGTCACCGGCGCAAAAGAAACGGTAAAAGCACTGAAGGATGCCAAAGGCGGCACCCCTCAGTAATCCGTATCCCTCCGAGAGGGACATTCAGATTGCATCCAGCCCGACCTGCTCACCAGGTCGGGCTTTCTTTTGCCGGAGACAGCCGATAAAAAAAGAAGGCGAGCCGTCATCCGACTCACCTTCTTCCTTCTTCCGATGCACACAAGTCTTAGCAGGTCGCCTCTCCCCTGTCCGGAAGCCTGAGGCTACTTGAACTCCACGGAGGCGAAATCGTCCCAGTCGATTTCGACCACCTTTTTGGCGCCGTCGAGGACGATGATTCCCTTGTTGTCGCCATCGACGTCGTTGGACCCGCGCAGGCGGAACTCGCGGCCGTCGCGCAGGGTGACGATCGATGAGGAGTGCGAACGCTTTTCAATTTTCTTGATCGCTCCGAATTCGATGTCGTACTGGGTGTCGCGGCTGTCGCCGTCGAGGATCTCCCAGGTGTACTCTTCGTCGTTGTCCCAGCGGATGCGCCCGGTGTATTTCTCGCCGTCCTCGGTGAACACCGTGCCTTCGATCGGCCGGCCGCCGTCGAAATTGGCGTATCGTACTTTGCCGTCGGGGGTGCTGAAATCGAGGCGGTCGAATTCGTCCCAGTCGACCACGACCTGCCCGAACGCCGGATCGGCGATAATGATGCCTCGGTTGTCGTCGTCGACATCGTTTGTGCCGCGGAGCACGATCTTGTCGCCGGACTTGAGGTGAACGGTTGCGCCGCTGGATGAGTAGCGTTCGATCGCGGCGATCTTGTCGAAGCGGATCTTGCGGCTGTCCTCGTCCTCCTCGCCGTCGAGCACGTCGCGGCCGAAGACCTCGTCGACATCCCAGCCGACGAAACCGCTGAACGTTTCGCCGCGCCGTGTGGTCAGCGTGCCGTAGAGGCGCTCGCCGAAGTTGGATTCCATGCCGCCGTCGGTGTCGGCGAATTCAATTGACTCGATATCGCGCCAGACGAGCTCGACTTCTCCCTCGTCGACATCTTCAATGATGATTTCGCGAATTCCTTCGCCGAGGTCGGTGGAGCTGTTTTCCATCTCGACTTTCTGCCCGGATTTCAGAATGAGGAGCGCCATGTCGTCGTCAAGGGGCTCCAGTCGGCGAAGGTGTCCGAAGCGGATGCCGGTCTGGGCGGACGACGGATTCCAGGATCCCGAGGTTTCGCCGACTGTCAGCCCGAATATGCGAATCTTGCTTTCGCGCTTCCGGCTAAGCTTCTCTCCCTCAAAATTGTCCGGGTCGAGTTCCTTGTTGCCGTCGAGCATGTCAACCCAGCTCGCCTCGTTCTTGTCCCACCGGATGAGGCCCTCGTAGACGTCGCCGTCCTCGGTCGTTACTTTGCCGTAGATGCGATGGCTGTTGTCGGCCCAGGCGGATGCAGTCAGGAGCAGTACACCCAGCGTGATCAGCAGATATCGATGTGAAGCCATGAATGTCCTCCGTCGTCAAATGACAGTTGGCGATTCTCTTCTACGTGGGTTTACGAGATTGCCGGGAAAAGGTTTAGGCGCAGGCGGATTTTTTTGGCGGCTGGGGGTTACTTGACGAGGATCATTTTGGCCACCAGCGTCGTGTCAGGGGTCTGCAGCCGGTAGAAGTAGACGCCAGATGGGACTTCACGGCCGGATTCATCGACACCCTGCCAGGTCACCTGGTGGTTGCCCGATCCCTGTGGCCCTTCGGCCAGTACCGCTACCCGTCGCCCGAGAACGTTGTAGACCTCGAGCTTCACGGTCGATCGGGCCGGCAGACCGAAGGTTACGACGGTGGCGGAATTGAACGGGTTGGGGTAGTTTTGCAGGAGGGCAATCGGGACTCCGGCGACGTCGTCGGGCTCCCCGGCATCGGTGGGCTGATCGACGATTACCAGCGCCCCGAGTACTGTCGGCACCAGTTCTCCCCCGCCGTAGGCCGTGACGAAGGCGGACAACGTGTCGAGGTTCGCGGTGTCGATAACGACCGGCCCCGGAGTCGTCCCGGCGGTGAAGTATACGTCCGCCAGATCATAATCGCCCGGTACCATGGCGATGTCCGGAGGAGTCCGATCGAGGCGGAGGAGGAAGAGGCCGGCGGACGGCTCGACCCGTGAGTACCGCTCCATAGATGGCGGGAGGTTGGATCCGAACCGAATCGAGTCGATGGTCAGCATGGCCGGGTCATATCGGAGCGGCAGTTCGACGTGGGTGAGGCTGTTGTTGATCCGTGCGGCGATACCGAATTGGCCCGCGGCACCCGGTGCAACGACGGTTTGCTCGACGGTGAAGGTGTCGACCATCGGAGGCTCGTAGGTGATCGAGATCAGGGTTCGGGCCGATCCGTTAAACGCTGCCGGGTCGCTCACAGTCAGTGCGGCAGTGTTGAGCCCCTCCGACAGCGAGGCAGCGATGACCGACAGGGCTACTTCGTCCGGGCCGGTTCCGCTGGTCGGCAGGGCGGTAAGCCATGCCGGAGCGCCGCTCAGGCTCCAGTTGAGCGTCCCGCCGCCGAGGTTGCTGATTACGATCGTCGTGTCGTACGGCTCGGTCCCAACGACCGACGCGGAGATGGTCGAGGGGGAAACGGAGATAATCGGTAGGTCGTCGCGCACCCGCAGAAGGACGACCACGGAGTCGGGAGAATCGGCGGCATCGCCGGCATCGATTGTTATGGCGGCGGTGTACTCACCGACAGCGAGGCTGCCGCCGTCGATGGTAAGAGCCAGTTCGGCCGGAGCTGTTCCCTGTGTTGCCGCAAGGGAAAGCCAGGCTGCGGATTCATCGGCGGTCCAGGAGAGGCTGCCCTGTCCGCTGTTGCTGATGGTCACGCTCCGGTGGAGGAGCGTGTCGTATCCGGACGACAGGTCGAGCGCCACCGTGTCGGCCGACAGGGCCAGGGTCGCGGCATTGACTTCGAGGTGGACGGAGACGACGATAGAGGAGTCGGCGGTCAAGGGGTCGATAATCCGGATGGCGCCATCGTAGCTGCCGTGCACGAGGTCAGTCGGGTCGATGGAGATCGCGATGGAGTCGGGGGTTGTCCCGTCCAACGGGGTGACGATCAGCCAGTCGCTGTACGGTAAGGCCTCGAAGGCGATCGAGTTGTACCCGCTGTGGCTCAGGCTGATCCACTGCGGCGCGGGGGCCGGTCCTCCCTGACGCATCAGGAAGTTGAGCGCCAGCGGGGAAGCGATGAGCATGCGGTCGTTGTATTGCGTGATGGCGCCGTAGATGTCGTAGGAGCGGTTGGTGCGGTTGTCCATCCAGACGGTGTAGCGGAAGGCGCCGTCGAGGGCCACGTCCGGGTAAATCTGGGAGGAGTCGGTGACCGCGCTGGCGACGAAGTCACCCTTGGAGAAGCCGTCGACATCGATCATGCGGCCCAGGATATCCCAGTGGGTTCCGTTCTGTTCGGCGTAGACGATCGCGACGTTCCCCATGCGGTCGGCGGCGATGGCGGGGTACTTCTGCTGGCGGCTCACGGTCTCGCTAGCGTTGACGCGATAGTTCAGGTTCAGCGCCAGGAGGGTGGTGTCGAATCGGCCGGCGTAGATGTCCGGGGCGCTCGAAGCGTTGCGGTTGTCCTCCCAGACCACGGTGAATCGTCCGAGGCCGTCGACGGCGACATCGGGGGAGCGCTGTTCGGTTCCGCCTGCATCGGTGTTGACGCGGATGCTTAAACCGAGGCGGAGACCGGCGGACGACAGGCGTTGGGCGAAGACGTCG
>JBGSIV010000262.1:0-12009 GCA_041742355.1 Candidatus Zixiibacteriota bacterium | reverse complement strand
CACCATCTTCCTCGTCTGCTCCCCCTCCTCGCTGACCAACCGATACACGTACACCCCCGACGCCACCTCCCGCCCCGATTGATCCGTCCCATCCCACTCCACCTCATGCTCCCCGGCCGATACCTCGCGGTCGATCAACCGCCGCACCTCCTGCCCGAGCACATTCTGAACGACCAGCTTCACACGGCTCCGTGTCGGAACGGTGAAGCGGATCGTCGTCGACGGATTGAACGGGTTGGGGTAGTTCTGGGAAAGTCTGAAGCCGAGGGGCAAGGTCTCCTCATCGTCGTCAACGTCCACGGGCTCCTGCCAGCCGGGAAAGAGATAGATCACCTGGGCCAGCCAGTTCGTGGTAGCCGAGACGGCGTAATCATCGATGCCGTCACCGTTGAAGTCCCCAATCCCGGCCACCGACTCCGCGAAGTCGTACTGGTAGCCGGGGAAACCGCCCACGTCGATGACGACATCCGGCACATTGTCCATGTGAGAACCACCGAGGTAAATGCGAGCAAAGCCGAAGCTCGACGAATTGGGAATCGCGTAACCCGTGATGAGGTCCCGGTAGCCATCGTTGTTGACGTCGCCGGCGGCGCGGGCGATATCGCAGACATCGCTCGCGGGCAAGACAACATCGGGGATGGTGTCGATCGCAGGGCCGCCCAAGTAAATGCAACGGAGAGAATCGGCAAACTGATAGCTGCTGACCCAGAGGTCATCAAAGCCGTCCCCGTTCACATCGCCGAGATTGACGGTCTCCCAACCAAAGTCAACGCGGCTCGAAGCGTAGGGACCAGGACGGCGGAGAATGAGGTCGGGCAGGGTATCAAAACTGGGGCCTCCCCAGTAGAGGTAGACTGAACCGTTGGCTGAATCGATTGGGTTGTACCGCCGGCGGTTGGCAGCTAGGTCCATAGTCCCGTCGCCATTGAAATCACCGGTCACGAGCGACTCGCCAAAACGGTACTGACGGTTCGGCTCGTTGGGCGGAACGAGGATGAAGTCCGGTATACTATCCGGCGGGGAGAGGTCGTAGAAAACAACCTTTTTGTGGAGGGAATCAATGTAGTCGCCGGTGATCAACTCATTAATACCGTCGCCGTTTATATCATGGCCGAGCGTCACCGGGCCGCCGCCATAGAGGGTATCAGTGCCGAACCAAACGTCTCTGACCGTGTCAAGCGGGGGACCGCCGTTGTAGAGCACGACGCGCATACGGGGATGGACCGGCCAGTAACGGGGCAGGGCATAGTCGAGGTAGCCGTCCTCGTTCCAGTCGCCAACGCAGCTAAAGGGCGGGGAGGTCCCTGGAAAGGTCAGAGCCGGCTGGGAGTCGGCCGGATTGCCCCCGAGGTAGAGAAAGACGCGGAAGGGTGCGTCCCAGGTGAGGAAGTCATCGTAGCCATCGTTGTTCTGATCGCCGACGGGGACGATCTGAAAAGCGAAATTGGTCTCGACGGTATCCGAGAAGATGGTGTCAAAGGGCACCGGGTAGTCTCGCGCCGCCACCCTCGATGAAAGCACACCAAGAGCAAGGACTAACCAGACAAGTCGTCTCATCTATCACCCCATCGATTCGAGCACGCACCGTCGGTATTGGTTGCAGAGCTTCGGGATTCCAATATACCCCCTCCCCCCTCCTCCCCCAATACAAAAACGGCAATTCTGTTCCGCAGGGTCTTGCCGAGTGAGCGAAGCGAACGCGGTGTGACCCTGCGGCAACGTGCGCGGCAGATGTCCTCGTCCCCGTGCGCGGCAGATGTCCACATCTGCCGCGTCTCCCCCAATACAAAAACGGCAGGCGCTCAACGCGCCTGCCGTTCAACTCAATCGTCGATTGGACAGAAACTCTACTCGATCGCATCCTTCCGGCGACGCACGAACGCCACCAGCGTGCCGAGCATGATAATCGTCGTGCCGATCCACACCAGCACAATCAGCGGCTTTTTGGAGACATCCAGAAGCAGCCGATCCCCGCCCGCACCGGCATCGAGCAGCCCCGGAATATCAACCAGCACCGAGCCGCGGTCGGCCTGAATCCGCTTGATCGACATGAAGTACGTCTGCTCGCCATGGCCGAACTGGGCCGGAAGATCCATCGTACTGGCGTTCCCCTTTTCATCGGTGAGCATCGTCACCGCCGGGCGCAGCGTATCGACATGGCCGTGCACGGTGTGCTCGGCGGCGATCTCGGCCGTGACCTTCATAGCCGTCTCGGCGGTATGGTCGCCCATGTTGAACCCGAGGAACGTGAATTTGTACTCGCCCGCGCTCGCCGGCTGATCGCGTCCGATCAGAAGGCCATCGGGCGCCTCCTCCTGCTTGATATCCTGCGGCGAGAAATACAGGTCATAGAGGAAACTCCGGCGGATATACGGCCGCTTCATGAACCCTTCCATGCGCTCCGAGAAATACAGCTCCGGCCGCCCTTCGTCGACCTTGCCGTTCTCGCCGATCTTGAGGATCAATTCGTTGTGCGGCGTGTCGATTGTGTTGGCCATGCCTTCGTAGGTCACCTGCAGGCCGTAGGTTTCGGCCGCCTGATTCTGCGGCAGCGTCACGCGGTCACTCGTGCTGAACGCCGACGACGCCAGGATCCCGAGCAGCATGAGCCCGAAGCCGAAATGGGTGGTTTGCGCCGCCGCCGCGCGCCACTGCCCCGGCAACAGGCGGATCACCGCCAACCCGTTGGAGCCAATCGCCGCCGCCGCAGTCGCGAAGAATAGGACAAAGAGCCAGTTGGTCACGCCAACCAGCAGACAGATCGCCACGGTCACCGCAAACAGCACCAGCCCCGGCATGAGCCGCCCGAGCAGGTCGCGCTTGGAAATCGCGACTATGAGCCCCGTCACTACCAGCGCGAACACGATCGCGAACACGATATCCGCCTCGGGGCTGATCGCGGTGATCAGAATCCCCACCGCCAGCGCCACCAACCCGCCCGCGATGACTGTCTTAAGCCAATTCGCCGGCGCTTCGGGTTTGTAGCTGAGGAGCGGCGAGAGGGTCAGCAGCAGGGCGTAGATTATCCCCATCGGCAGGGCGAACGAATTATAGGTGTTCAAATCGGCCGCTCTCGGTTCCGCCCCGACCATCTTGGTCAGGATCGGCAGCGACGACCAGAACAGCACCACGAGCGAGAAGAGAAAGAGCAGGATCATCGCGGCGAGAAGCGAGAACTCCCGCCCGAAGAAATTCGTATTGACCGGCACGCTCTCAATCGACTTCGCCCTCGGAATAAACGCCGCGAGCGTGATCCCGCCGAACAGCACCAGGAAGAAAATCAACCAGGTGTTCTGTCCGAGATCGACAAAGCTGTGCACGCTGAAATCCGATAGCACGCCCGACCGCGTCATGAATGTCCCCCACACCACCAGCCAGAACGTCGCGGCGGCGAGCATGAGGTTGCTCCGGCGCAGCGCGCCCGAATGCCGCTCGAGCACGAGGCCGTGAAGAAGCGCCAGCGACATGAACCACGGAATCAGCGAGGAGTTTTCGACCGGATCCCACGCCCAGAAACCGCCCCAGCCGAGCGTCTTATAGGCCCAGTATCCGCCGAGGATGTTACCCGCCGCCAAAAACAGCGCGGTGCAGGCCACCCACGGAAACGCCCGGCGGGTCCACTCAGTGTAGTCGTTCATAATAAGCGCCGCGATCGCAATCGCGAACGGCACCCCGGTGAGCGCATACCCGACAAACATCACCGGCGGATGGATCACCATCCACGGATCCAGAAGCAGCGGGTTCAGCCCGGCTCCGTCGGCGGCATAGAAACCGAGGAACGCAAAGGGCGAGACCTTGAGAAGCATCACGGTGAAAAACAGGTTCACCGAGGCATACGCCGCCATCGCCCAGTACGTGTAGCGTCCGGCGACTTTGAGAATGATAAACCCGAACGCCACACTCATCAGGAGCCAGAGCAGGTAGGTCCCTTCCTGGCCACCCCAGAATGCGGAGACGAGATAGAAGAACGAAAGCTGGCTATCGGAATATTCGAAAACGTACTTGAAAGCGAAATTGTGCGTGAAGAACAGGTAGTACAGGAGGACCGATGCCGCGACAGTGACACCGGTCAAAACAAAATAGGACAGGCGGGCGAAGCTGAGATACTGCTCCCGGCCGCGTGCGGCCAGAAAAAATCCGGCGCCCGCTACGATGTTGGCGGCAAATGCCCACACGAGGAGCATCTGCCCGGCGAGGTGTAGACCCATGCGTTAGACTCCGGACTCGCCGGTCGCCTCGTTGTGCTTCTGAATGTCCTGGTACTCCTCGCCACCCTCGCCCTGGTACTTGGACGGACACTTCACGAGCATCTGATCGGCGACAAACTGCGCGCCGTCAGGTTTCCCCTTGAGCACAACCGAAGTGGCCTGGTCAAAGTTGCCCGGCACCACGCCGTAGTAAACCACGTTGATCCGCTCGGCCGCGGCGATATCCGTCGCCTCGGCGTCGTAGATGGCGAACTCCAGCCGGGAGTCCTCGGCGTTGTACTTGACCGCGTCGAAATCAATCTTCCCCATCACCTGCACGGTCCGCTGGGCCTCGCGGGCCTCGGCGATCGACACGTACTGGATGGTGGTCTTGAAAAACGCCGACGCTCCCCAGACCATGAACACGACAACAATGAGACCGCCGATGATATACTTCGCGTTCACTTGCTTCTCTCCTCGAGCTTCTTGACCTTCTTGTCAAGCCGCATCAGGTACACGAACAGGCCAACCCACACGGCGAGGGCCACGGCCAGTGCTATGTAGTTACCGTCCACTGTCTCAATCCTCACTTTCAAGTTGCACGCGCCGCATATGCGCTACGCGCCGCCCGAGGCTGAACAGCCAGAAGAAAATTGCCGTGAACAACCCGAGCGACGTGAAGAATATCATCCGCACCGTCGGTCCCATCGTGAACTTCATATTCTCGTTCACAATCGAATCCGAGGGATGCAACGACGGCACCATGCGCGGCACGATAAAGATCAGGAATGGCACCGTCAGGAACGCAAATATACTGTAAACAGCCGCCAGCGCGGCCCGCTTTTCTTCGATTTCAAGGGCGCCTCTGAGCGCGAAATACGCCCCGTATATTAACAGCAGAATGAAGATGGAAGTTTCCCGCGGATCCCAGTTCCAGAAGGACCCCCAGGTGACTTTGGCGAAGATCGACCCGGTGACCGTCGCGAGGATGCAGAAAATAAACCCCAGCCGCGCCGCTTCGGCCGCCCGGTCATCGTCCTCCATGTTCTTGGAGCGGAGGTAGCGGATCGAGAAAATCATCGACACGGCGAACGCCATAACGCAGACCCAGGCCTGCGGGATGTGGTAGTAGAAGATCCGCGAGGACTCGCCGATCATCTGCTGCGGGGCGGGCGTGACAAAGCTGGCGACAATGACCGCCGCCATGATCACGAATATGAGAAGTTTCCACCACATGCTGTTGTTCTTATCCGTCTCGCCTTGGTTGCCTTGCCGTCTCGCCTTTGTAGGTCAGGACCCTTGTGGTCCTGATATTGTCCTAAACCGACTCTTGGACTATGTCATCCCGGCGAAAGCCGGGATCCAGTCTTTGTCTTTTGTAGTTCTGGCTCCTTGGAGCCTGACTTCTTGTGTCTTTGATCTCACCTGCAGTTGCTTCTGTACGCTGGTTCAAATCAATGTCAGGACCGCAAGGGTCCTGACCTACAAGGAGAAGTTCAATGATACGTTCCTGTTTTAGGTCAGGACCTTTATGGTCCTGACGTTGACCTAAACCGATTCTCCGACCTAATTCGACTCTCAGATACTGTCATCCCGGGCTTGACCCGGGATCCAGTCCTATCTTCTTCCTCCGTCAAACACGCCAAGCCGTGTTTGACTTGCCCCGGATTCAGCGGTAGGTCAAGCACCGGTCTCGGTGCTTGACGGAGTCAACATCCTTGTCAAACACGCAAAGCCGTGTTTGACCTACCGGTCCGTCACCCTTCGACTCCGCTCAGGGTGACGATCAATATTGTCATGCTGAGCGGAGTCGAAGCATGAGCGTAGTCGAAGCATGACTCTCGTGCGGTCAGGCGACCCCGCCTGACCGTCACCCTTGTGAAAAAACTAACTTACCCCTTCTACCCGCCAAAGATAGTCGGAATCCCGAAATAAGCAATAAAATTCAGCGATTTGGTCTCCGATTCCGGACCGATTCACTCCTGCCACACGAACTTGAACAGCATCAGCGACCCGACTATCATAATCACCGCAAACGCCGTCAGGAACTGCAGTTCCGTGAGGATCTCCCCCGCGCCGAACCCATCGAAGACCTTCTGTGTCGCTTTTACCACAGTCAGCAGCAACGGCACCAGGACAGGAAATGACAGGACCGCGAACAGCGCCCCTTTCACCGCCGCTTTGGCGATGATTGCGGCCACGAGAGTCGTTGCGCCGCAGAGGCCAATCACCCCCAGCGCAAGCACCGGCAGAAACGACGCCCACCCTTCGGTCGGGGCATCGGTGAAAATGAAAAACAGCGGCGTGATGATCGCGGTCATCACCGCGAGCAGGCCGAAATTGAACAGGAGCTTCCCGATAAACACCGGATCGGCCGGGCCCGCCAGTTTGAGCGCCAGCGAGGTTCCGGCCTCCTCCTCCCGCACAAATACCTGCGACAGGCCCGAAATCGCCGAGAAGAACATGACTATCCAAAACAGCGCCGCCAGCAAATTCGGCGGCAGGTTTGACTGACCCAGCGAGAACGACACGACCGCCAGCGTCGTAATCCCGAACATCAGGATCGCGTTGAGGGCGTACCGGCTGCGCATTTCGAGCCGGACATCCTTGGCGAACACCGCCAGCGACTTACTGACCAACCCGGCACTGGCTTTCGGCAAGCGCGTACTCCTCTTTCTCGTTGGTGGCGATCACCACGATCGCCCGGCGACGGTACTCGTTGACAACGTCGAACACGATCTGCTTCCCCGGTTCATCGAGGTTGGAGGTCGGTTCGTCCAGGAACAGGTACTCCGGTTCGCTGAGCAGGGCCACGGCATACTTGAGGCGCTGGCCCATGCCGGAGGAATATTCGGAGAGGAGGTCATCGCCGCGCCCCTCGAGGCCGACCCGGGCGAGCATCGCGTTGATCTGCTTGCCGGTGACATTGACTCCGCGCATCGTGGCGAAAAACTTGATGTTCTCTTCCCCGGTCAACTGGCTGTACAGGTTCAGGTAGGGGGACACGAACGCCGTGCGATTGCGGAATTCGTCGCCGGAGAGTTTCCGGTCGTCTTCGAAATACTCGATTGTCCCTTTTGTCGGGCGATACAGGCCGAGCAGACACCTGACGAGGGTGGATTTCCCCGATCCGTTGGGTCCGATAATCGCGAGGGATCCGCCGGTTTTGAGGTCGGCCGAGATCCCGTCGAACACCTTGCGGGCTCCGAATCGTTTGCTGACGTTGTTGATGACCAGTCGGTGCATGGGGGCAATTTGGGGATTTTGGTGCCAGACGCAAGCGGAAAGAGGGGAGGCGTGTGCCCCACCATTCATGGTGGGAATTTGTGCCCCACCATTTATGGTGGGATTCCTTGTCTTCTGTACCCTACCATTTATGGTGGGATTCCTTGTCTTCTGTGCCCCACCATTTATGGTGGGATTCCTCGGTATGAATCGGTGAGATAGGTTTGTGCCCCACCATTCATGGTGGGTTCTCTCCGCTACAACTCCATCCCATCAATCTCAAGCAGCACATCCCCCCTCCCCGCATACCACGCCGCACTCGACCCCGGCCAGTCGTCCGGAGCGGCCACCAACCCGGTCTTCACCGGATTCATATGGCAGTAATTGACCTTCGCCCTCACTTCATCCAGTCCGCGACAGTTGCGATCGAAACACCGCCGTTGCCATGGGAAGCATCGCGCTTCGACTATGCCAACGGCAGAACCGCATCGAGTGAAGAGCCAAACAAACGTGCCTGCTTGGGGCGGCCGCCGGTCAGGAGGTGGATTGGCACTTCACTTCAGCTCCTGTGCGCGATCCATACAGCCGGATCAAATGCAAGGATAGAGCAAGCCCTGGAGATTTTGGCATTCACTACTGACCAATAGTGACACCGCAGCCTTTAAGTGTGAGGTTCTTAGAAATCAGGACGGTTGACGACAGCGGTACCGATGATCCAGCCCGGAATATCAGCGTCGCGCCTTCAGGTGACTGACTCACGGCACGCGCGAAGTCCAGATAAGGGTTTGAAGGTGAGCCGTCACCGGTAGCTGACCCCGATGGCAAGCAGAATTTCACCGCGCTTTCCGGTGCTATGCGTCTCGTGTACGACAAGGCCGGCTGTCCGCCCAGAGGCACGATGTTGTCAAGTCTGTACCAGTCATCAAAAGCGGAGCTCTTGCCATAGTTCATGAGGAATTGGGGAGGAGCAAGGGCCGAGTTGTAACCATGGCAAACGAAGAAGTGCCCGGGACCATTCAGATTAATGGGCCTCATGAACTGTATCTCGTGAATGATGTCTGTTGGGTCAATTCCGTCGATGTATTCGGCGTCGCTATCATAGCGAAGGTGATCCTCCATAGCTACCGCAAGTTCGCCCATGAGGGAGTAACTAACCCAGGCTCCGTGCAACATCCTTATCGCAACAGCCGCGTCGGCGCACAACTTGGACACGGCAAGATTATCTGCGGGGTCTCCATAGTAATAGTGCACATTACGGATGCGGGACCATTCGTAAGCACTGGCACCAAAATCGGTCACCAGTGTCAACGTGTCATGATTCAAACGATAGAACAGCGTGGAACATGCTCTCAAGTAGACTGAGTTGTCAGAGTCTCTATTCAGCGCTCCCCACCAGATGCTGTAATCCCACACGCCGTTCATTCTCAGACGCCCGCCACCAGTCGCGGTCCATTCCAGTCGTCCGGCAAAACCGGGGTCCGTATTCAAGCCAGCTGGCTCGACAGAGCAAGGTTCTTCAATCCAATTCCCAGTGACCGCCCACGGGTAATAGGTGCTGTCTATTCCATTGCCATGGATGGGCCATTGCCAGTAGTACATAATTTGCGCCATGGCCGTTGCGCCACACCCAACCAGTGTGTAGTTGGTGGATCCCGGCGGTAGCGGTGGACATAGGAGATTGTACGGTGCTCCCTGGTCCCACTTACAGGTTACAGACAATACGAGTGAATCCGGTTCACCGGCGGCCGGAAGGGCATTTCGGGGTGGCGTAGTCTGCGCCTTCAGTGAGTTCCACGATTCCTGACGATTCGCGAGTTCATTCAGTTGCGTCGAAGTCAGGGGAATACCGGTCCTCTCACAGCTGTCCAGGTAACGAATGGAACGATCGACTTGTCCGAAGACGAAATCCAAAACCGGGTTCGTAGAATCGAATGCGGCGTGCGGGCTGTAAAGGTAACCTGTCAGCAGCCGGTCATCAGCGCCAGATACACAGAATCCCCCGTCCTCCAGTGTTGCGACGTAAGCTGTGATCCTACCGTCAGTGAAATGGGGAATGAGCTGTTCGATCTGAGCGTCGGGCCGTGCATCGGCGGTTACATACCGTACCCACGTGTCGACGGATACTTCCACCTCTTGCTCCGTGAGCACGGCTGATTTGATCTGTCCTGGAGTAAGTGCGAGCCCTGTAGCCAACGCTGCCAAGGCCATGACCCACAGCGGCTTCCAGCGCGTCGTCAATATGCATCGCATGAAATCCACCTTTCTACTGCAGACTCACCAATACCAGCACCAGGCCCCGCCCCGATTGGAGGGAGCTCATCGCCTTGCCGACAACAGTGCCGTAGGACTGCGTCCGGTCACTCACTTTCATGACATGACCTGGCGTGTTAGAAGTAGTGAGCAGATCTCCCGGGGATATCGCGCCATAGGTAGCATCAGCCAGGCAGTACACCCGGCCGCTCAGCGCTATCGGATATTGACCCTGGGCCAGCGTACCCCGCTGCCCCATCAGCATACCGGGCGACACGTTACCTCCGCCGCTAATTACACCCGCCACAGTGGCATCGTATTGTCTCGTGCTAACCACTAACTTGCCCGGATCCTGCGGATCTATGCAGACCACGGTACCTGGGAGTATGGAACTGCCGCCATCAGGACTATTTATGTCAAAGTGCTCGGCTAGGTCGGAACCGCCAGTGATTTCAAGTACCGGAGTCACAACCCTGCCGATTCCCGTAGAATTGTAGTTTGCGACCAACCTGATTGGGCGTTCGGATTCTTCTCCCCATACCGTGAGACCTCCGCCAATCGATCCCTCCAGAGAAATCGCAGGATCGCCATTCGCTCGCGAAATGAGAATACCGCCATGGGGGCTGTTCGTGCTGTACTTCCCGGCAAGAAGGACTGTCTGCTGCGCTCCCTGATACAACCCCACGCGGCCGTTTTCAGCGTCCCCACCGACGACCATCCAGTCGGAGCCGCTGGCATCTTGGAAAGTAGACACGCCGGACACCACTCCGCCTGAAGTCCCATCGATAGTCGAAACTCGGTGGGAATACGGAACGCTCAAGAGGCGAGCCCGCGGCGACAATTCAGTTCCACTGACTGTGATCCCCAGCCATCGACTGCTGTCGGCGAACACCGTGGTGGGCAGCGGGGTATATGATCCCAATGGGACGGAAAATAATCCGGCCTTGACACTCACGGACTGGGTTTCGGTCCAAAGAGCGATGCCGCCTGCTTGCACTGAATAGATTTTGAAGGTGACCGAAAGACCAGGGTTATCGGGGACCGGATTACCCGACACGTCTGTCAGACGACCCTGATAAGAGATCCTCTGCGGGGCCGTCGCTCCGGACAACATCGGCAAGCAGAGCCACAGGATGACAGTGAACCTGAGAATTGATAACATATGAACCCCTTTCACCAGAGAATTGGTGTTTGTGCGCGATACTGAGCTGAGTATAACCCTGCACTACAAAGCCAAAAGAGACTATCATCGGTAGTATACTCCCCAGGAAGTGAGGTGTCAAGAGTATCGTGGATGCATGAGTCTGAGCTTCCACCGACGTGGGGCCACCCTGATTAGTCAGCCAGTGAGTGGCGACAATTTGGGGCAGAGAGGATACTTTCCGCTGAAAGCCTTCCGGCGATGGGCACTTTTCCTGCCACGTGGTGAACCCCAGGGTCCGCTTCGGATCCCCCGACTTTGCACCGACCTCTCCCCAATGATCGCCCACGTTTGTCCCCTCTCCCTGTCAAAAACAAAGATCCCCTACTCCCCTATTCCCCCGCAAAATCGACAGCAAACCGATGGAGATTGCCCAATGGTCCACAGTAAGTATAAGACAGAGTGTACGGAAAGTCACGGGCAGCCCGATGAAAGCACGAAGCAGCGTGAAGGTGAGGCAAAGCACAATGCACGAACGTGAGACAACAGACCATGCCGGAGCCAATTGGCTGTCATCACGGCTCCCCTCCTGTCACCCCGGCTCCCTCTCTGTCAGCCCGGCTCCTTTCCTGTCACCCCGGGCTTGGCCCGGGGTCCAGTCACGCCCAGGTCTACCGTATGCCGGGATTACCAAACGAACCCAATCTCCGGCCCGTAAGTCAGGCCGCAGCAGAGGAGAAAGTGCCAAAACGAACCCAATCCCACAGTCATCCCAACCAGGTCGCTGCCTGTGAGCGGAGTCGAAGGGTGACGGCAAAAGGTAACCCGCAGCTCTGCTGCGGGCAGCCCGATACGAGTACTCTTCTCGCAAGGACGTAGGTCAGGCTCCTTGGAGCCTGACAAAGGGAGAACCAGAAACAGGGAATTTGCGCAAACGAACCCAATGGTAGGTCGGTGTTCTTGAGGAGTAGGTCGGTGTTCCGAGGGGCGTAAGCCCCGAGAAACCCGACTGGGAGGCAAGTACAGAAAGACTGCAGAGAGCTATGAACGCACAGGGAAACATGCGCAAACGAACCCAATCTGTCGATGCGTCACACAGCGCCCGCGTAGGGGGTGGCCTTGTGTCACCCCCGAGCGGTCACAAACGAACCCAATCCCAATGCGGATGCCCGCGTCCGCACATGTGCGCGGCCGATGTCCACATCG
>JBGSIV010000261.1:0-8761 GCA_041742355.1 Candidatus Zixiibacteriota bacterium | reverse complement strand
GTATGACAACCAGATTCGTAAGGAGCCTGCAAAGGCTAACCGGCTCAAATCTCACCGGTTCAAGGTGCGACACGCGCAAAACAGAAGCATAATTCCTACACAACTGTTTCCCTAGACCAACACCAAAGTACCTAAAACTCGGATAATGTCAAGAGTTTTTTTGAAAACAGAAGAGCCATTCGCCATATACGATAGCTTGTAGTAACAAGAACACCGAAATCCACGGCGGCTCGAGAACGGTCCTTCAGCAGCAGATTCCCGCCTTCTCCCAGGTTCTTCATCCCTGACCTCTGGGTTGCGACGCGAATTGGTCAGCGGTCCTGCCATCAACAGGATGGGCGGATTTAGGGTCGGGGCGACCCGATTCACCACAGCCGACATCCGGCCGAAGCGGGAGGAGGGCGTGACCAAACAGGAAGGTTTGTGAAATACTTCACATATTTTGGTTCCCCGCTGCCGCCCTGCCAACCCACCGCCGCCAATTCCCGGCCTCTCCTGCGTCCATTTAACCACAGGCGATTTCGGGCTGTGGTCCGCACAAATACCCGGACTACTGAATCCCGGAAATTGACGCCACAGCCGCCATCGACTGGAGCCACCAGGACCACAATCAGCCGGTAGGAGAGGGTTGTTTCGAAGCGCCCCCCTGGCGCCAGACGACCAAAGCCCTTGAGCCTGCCTGTCGCCCCGGGATGGCCTGCCGCACTGCTCTCCGAAAGAACGCCGGAAAGCTCTCAGAATGGCACCAAAGAGCCGTCCGAGGAGAAGGAAATTCGTCGGTGTCTCAGCACCCAATATTCACCGGAAAAGAATCGTGTGTCGTCGACGCAGCTCCGGACACCAGGCAACCCACCAGAAGCCCGTGTGTCAAACTTGACACAAGTCGGAGCGCTCCATTCCGTAGTGGCAAACGGAGCCTATTTATAATGAGTAGGTGAGGCTCGTGGAGAGCAGGTAAAGCTGGCTGTTGTTGCTGCCGTTCCCGTACCACTCAAACTCGGCTGAGAACATTGTGGAAAGAATGAGGGCAGATAGAATCCTGATATCGGCGAAAAGGTAGACCCGCTCATACAGGAAACTCGCCTGAAGTTCGTTCTCGTACCATAAAGTCCGGTATCCTGTCGTGGACTCGGTCGAGATGAACAAGCCCTTATCCCCAAGGAAATCTATGTCTATTTTGCCGCCCGCCTCCCAGTAATCCTCACCATCGAATGCCAGGCTGTCGGCGATCTCTCCCGTTCGCGTCAGCAGTTCGAGGTCCGGCCCGACGGCCACAGTCAGACCATCGATCTCAGCCCCAAACTGCAGGTTGCCGCCAAGTCGCAGATAGTCGGCGTTGACCCAGTCCTCGGCACTATACCATACCTTCTCGAGGTCGACTTCCTGCAGTCCGAACCAGCGGTCGCCCAGGCTCACGCGGTTGCGTCCGAGGATCTCAGTCCGCCAATGGTCATCCCGATCTTCGGACCGGCGGTAATTCCGGGATTCCAACCGGGTCAAGAGATCGAGGCTGCCGGTGGGCAGGAAACCGAGAAACGAGGCCTCCGCACCCGCCGCCGTGTAGTCCAGTTCAGCCGAATCCGATGTGGTTCGCTGAGAGTAGAGCAGGCTGAACTCCGCCCACGAGAAATCGGCGAAGGTCCGCTCCAGACCGAGAGTCCCGCCGCCGCGGATGTAATCGAGGGCGAAAGCGCCGGCAGAATGGAAGTCGACGGTCTCCAGATGGAGCCGTCCGACGGCCTTCAGCGACCCGTTGAACGGGACCGAGGCCTTGGCCCGGGAGTAGGTGGCAAGGTAACTATCGCCGAACGAAGCGGGATTGTCAATCCGGTCACGCCACTCAACTTCGGTATCGCTGTCGAGGACACCTGCCTGGTTCGGTAATGCAGCGTGCCGGTGGTCTTGAGGCGCAGGAAGTCGGGTGTCTGTTCGATTGTGGCCCCGAGATCCAGTACCCCTGCAGCGAGTGGCTCCCAGCGGGCGCTGAACCGGCCGTTTACATCGTCCAGATAGGTCGATGTCAGCTTCCACGCGGCAAGAGTGGAATCAGGTCCTTGGTACAGGGTCGAGTCGCCAAAGAAGCGTTGTGAGAGAAATTCGTAGCCGATGCCGGCTTCAAGGGAGAGCCGTCCGGCCCGGGGTTCCTCGATAAGGCCCCCGGCCACCAGTAGACAAACCAATCCGATCAACCATCCCCGCCTGACAACATCCATGGGTGCGCCTTCCGAAGGATCAGCGGATGTTGTTCTGGGTGCGGCGCTGGAGTTCGTCGAGGCTCAACTGCGCCGCCTTCAGCGCGGCCACAGCAGCCTGAATCTGGCCCGCCTCGAGGTAGCGGTGAGCCAGATCGAGTTGCTCGCGAGCCTGCTGAAGGAGATGGGCTGACCGACTGTCGCCGGGGACAACATCCTCTGCAAGGCGGTCGGTTTGGTCAACCAGCCGTTCATACCGTCTCTGGAGGTCGCTCCCGCCGGTGCAACCGCGAGAGGCTTGGTCGATCAGTTCCCGGCAGTTCTGCAGCGCGCGCAGGGCAGCTTCGCGCTGGCCCTCAGCTTCCACCTGCTCGGCCAGACTGAATGCCCGCCGGGCCTGTTCCATGAGCTGGGAAGCCTGGGGGTCTTCACAGTCGGCTGTCTGCTGACGCACCTGATCCATGAAACGCCGCACGTTTTCCAACTGCCGCTCAAAGTTCTGGCCGCGCTGGGCGTCGCGGTTGATCGCCTGTTGGATCTTTTCGGCGGCGCGTTCCACCTGGTTGGCCAGTTTCACGGCCGCCCGGTACTGCTGTTCGCGGTAGAACTCCCAGGCGCGGTCAAGATTGCGGCGGGCGGACTCATAGAGGGCCTCGAGCACCTGCTGATCGGTCCGGCCCATAGCATCACGGGCCTGATCGAGAACATCCGAGGCGCGTTCGAGCCGTCGCAGGAGCGCGGTTTCATTCTGCTGCGAGTCGCGAGCGGCTGCGATTGCCTCCTGAGCCCGCACACGAGCCTGCAGGGTCAGCTTGGCAGAAACATCCCAGTTTCCGCCGCCCGGTCCAAGCCGGAAACGCTCCTGCGCCTCGGTCTGGAGGGTAACCGCCTGATCATAGGCGAGTTTGGCTTGTGAGGAACTGGCGGTCAGAACAACTTCCCGGGCGCGGCTGATGACCTGATCAGTCCGCTCCAGTTCGCTGAGGAGGCGGTCCCGCAATAGCCCGCTCTGTGCCTGAACCGACGTAATCGCCAGTAGAAGTCCCGCCGCAGTAATCAGAATAACCGATAGAAGACGAAGCATTGGCGTTCCTCCGAGGTATCGTTACGGCCTCAGGGAACAAACCCTGTGCCGACTGCCCGTTGTATTCGCAGGTGGCTCTTATGCAAAGGGATAACCCGGCCAGGCGGTTGGCTGCACCCACCCGGCCTGTACCTACAGGTACAGCCGGCGCACCCTGGAGCGCATCACGGCTTGATGCCATGCACCTTCATCCGGCTGTAGAGGCGGCGGCGGGATATTTTCAGCAACCGGGCCGCCTCGGTCTTGTTGCCATTGGCAGCGTCCAGCGCCTCGAGAATCATCAACCGCTCGGCATCCTCCAAGCCGCCGGCCGCGACCGCGCCTGATACGGCCAACGGAGAATCATCGACAGCCAGCGAGAAATCCTCCGGCGACAGCGGTTCGCCGCCGGCGAGAATGGTGGCCCGTTCAATCACGTTACGCAGTTCGCGGACATTGCCCGGCCAATCATAGGACTCCAGAAGGACCCGGACATTTTCACCGACGGTCTGGTGCGGGTAGCCCTTGTCAGCCAGGAAATGCTCGGCCAGAGGGACGATGTCGCCTCGCCGCTCGCAGAGGTCGGGCATACGGATGGGGAAAACGTTCAGCCGGAAGTAAAGGTCTTCGCGGAAGGCCCCCGCCTCCATGCTGGCCTTCAGCTCACGGTTGGTCGCGGCGATGACGCGCACATCGATGTCGATCTGGTCGACGCCGCCGACGCGCACAAGCTGGCGCTCCTCAAGCACACGCAGCAACTTCGACTGCAGGCCGGGGGACATCTCCCCGACCTCGTCGAGGAAGATGGTCCCGCCCTGGGCCAGTTCGAACCGACCCCGCTTGCGGGCGACGGCGCCGGTGAAGGAGCCTTTTTCGTGCCCGAAGAGCTCCGACTCCAGCAGGGTCTCGGTGAGCGCGGCGCAGTTGACGGCAATAAACGGCTGGGCGGCCCGGCGCGACTGCTCGTGAATCATGCGCGCGGCCACTTCCTTGCCGGTTCCCGATCGGCCGGTGATCAGTACAGTGGCGTCGACCGGGGCAACCTTGGCGATCATGTCCATCACTTTGCGGATAGCCGGGGCGGAACCGATAAAGGCGGCAGCAGTGCGGCGCCGGGCTTCCTGCTCGTACAACCCTGACAGTGAGCTGAGGCGCTGCTTCTCCACCAGACGGCTCACCTGCAGTTCGATTTCGTCGAGCGCGAACGGTTTGATAATGTAATCGGCGGCACCCTTCTTCATAGCCCTGACCGCTGACTCGACACTGCCGTGGGCGGTGATCATGATCACCTCCGTACCGTCCTTCTCCATAGCTCTGTCCAGGATCTGCATGCCGGAGATCTCGGGCATGGACAGATCGGTGATGACGATGTCGAAGGAGTGCCGGTCGATGAGGGACAACGCCTCGGCCGGTCGGGTCGTGGTGGTGACCCTGTGTCCGGCATCCTCAAGGGCACTGCAGATCAGAGACGTCATTTTCGGTTCGTCGTCGACAACCAGTATATTCGCCACAGTTAGTCTCCTGAGGGCTGAGGCAGCCGGACGACCACCTCGGTTTTCTTGCCGGGTTGAGAGGTAATAATGAGCTTTCCGCCCATATCCTCGACGATTTTGCGGCTGAGGAACAGGCCCAACCCTGAACCGGTTTGGCGCGTCGTGTAAAACGGCTCGAAGATGCGCTGAAGGTCTTTCGGGTGAATACCCGGGCCGTGGTCAATGGCCGCGAGTTCGACCGAGTCGGCCGATCGCCGCACCTGCAGACCGAGGACAATCGGCCGGCCGGCATCGCGACAGGCATCCGCACCGTTGATGAGCAGGTTGAGCAGCACCTGCCGCAGGGCGCGGCGGTGGCCGACAAACGCAACCTCGGGGGCCAGACCGAAATCGAGCCACTGGATCGTATCCTGGCTGTAGTGCTGGCACAGGTGCTGCTGCAGGGCGGAAACAAGTTCGATCGCGGCTATGGTCTCGGGGGTCTCGCGGCCGACGAAGCTCTCCCGGCCGCCGACAGCGAAATTCAGGTAGCCGCTGACAATATCATTGAGCCGGTCGACTTCTTCAATAATGAATTCGCTCTCAGCCGACTGCTGTTTCTTGCGGAGGCGCTCGGCGGAGGCGCGCATGATCGAGAGAGGGTTCTTGATCTCGTGCGCCACCACCGCCACCATGCGGCCCATGAAAGACTGCGTCTCGTTGATGAACAGGCGACGCTGGATCCGGTTGACCCGGCGCTGTACGAGCAGGAAGACGATGCCGAGGCAGACGCCGGCGGCCACCGAGCCGGCCGACGCATAGTAGAGGTTGCCGCGCAGATTGGTCAGCGCATCGGCATAGTCGACATCGGCCTCGACACCGAGCACCGCCAGCACGTAGCCGGTGCTGTCGTACAACGGGGCATAGGCGGACTTCAGGAAGATGTCGCCGGTTTGGTATGAGGGAGTCGACACAGGGCCATCGGCCAGTTCAAAAAAGAGCGAACTGATGTACGGACCGTTGAGGTCGAACAGGAGGTAGGTGGAGTCCTCGACGATGGAAGTGGTGACGAGGTAATCGAAGTTCTGATTGAGGATGAACAGCTCGGAGAGGGACGAGGCGCTGCGGATGTCCTCAAGCAGTTCGGAGACAAGCCCGTAGGCCTCGAAGTTGCCCTCGGCGAGGCTCTCGACAATGCCGGCGTCGAGCAGCGACGCCCCGGTGGCGGCGATTGTCTCAAGGCGCCGTCCGAGCTGGCGGTCGAGGACGTCTTCGGCGTGCTCGTAGAAAATCCACCAGAAGATGTTAACCAGCGCGATGAGGGCGACAATAAAGAGCGCCGCGGCCACAAGTTTTCCGGTATCGCCGTGCATACGGCCAATATGGAAGGTTTGGGCGGTCCGGTCAATCAAGAAGCGGGTGGGCCGGCTCATGAAGAAATGTGTGCTCCCGTTGCAAAGCTGTATCCTCGTTGTCCATGTCCTAGGTCGTTCCTTTATACACGGGGAGCGGGGGTGAAAGGCAACGGTCCGGGGGCGGAACGGGCGATACTAGGGATTGGACTTGACAGGGCGCGGGAATTGGCTATTTTACGGGGCTTTTTGAGATGTACCGACCCCATCGTCTAGTGGCCTAGGACGACGCCCTTTCACGGCGTAAACACGGGTTCGACTCCCGTTGGGGTCGCTATTGAGAATTAAGGATTTGTCATACAACAGGATGCGCCTTGCGGCGCATCCTGTCTTCTTTGCTCTACACGACCCAGTAACTTCACAGCCTACTTCAGCAACAGCATCTTCTTCGACGCTCTAAAGGTCCCGGCTTCCAGGCGGTAGAAGTAAACACCGCTGGCGACCGACGAACCCTGCGAGTCGGTCCCCAGCCATTCAATCGAATGGTAACCGGCCGCCATATGGCCATCGACAAGTGTCGTCACGGTCTGGCCAAGGACGTTGATCACCTCCAGCCTCACGAGTGATGCGCCAGGCAGCGCAAACTGAATGGTCGTGGCCGGGTTGAACGGGTTGGGGTAGTTCTGCGACAACGCGTACGTAACCGGCAGGAAGTCGTTCGGATCCCCCTTGACAATTCTAGGCGAAAGGGCAACGTGATTGGTATCCGCCGCGTCCGCAGCGAGAATCTGGTACGAGCCGTCCACCAGAATCAGCTCCTGATTGCCCGCGGAGATGCGGCGCTCACCCTGGAGATCCAGGAGGCCTATCCGCAGGGCGCCATCAACCAACCCGGTGATCACCTCGAGACCCTCCAGTGTACGATTCTCCGCCAGCGAAACCTCGCCGGCGCCGCTGCCGGCCAGCTCCAGCGCAAGGCCCTGCAGTGGCACGGAGGAGTTGAGAACGATCATGGTCCGGTTGTCGGCGACGGGGTAAGTACTCACCGTGACGCTCGGAGGATTGAGGTAGCCGCCGCGTACCATCGCCTTTGGAAGGCCGCAATTGACCGGATACGGTTTTCCCCTGAAGAGGAAGTCGACCATCAGCGTAAGGTCGGAGATGACGGGCAGGAATTTGCCGTCGTTGTTGACATCGGCCTCTTCCATACAGTAAGGCTCCGGGCCACCCTTGAAGAGGAAGGTGACAAGGTCTGAGAGGTCGGCGATATTCAACTTCCCGTCGTGGGTGAAATCACCGCGAAGACGGCAGCATGATTCTGCCGGATCACCGATAATGACCGCACCGGCATGGAAGAGCGGGACGGTTGGAGTGCTGTCGGTCTTGAAGAACTGGTAGGAATAGGCCGCAGCGTCGATTGTGGCAGTGACTGTGTCGATCCTCACTCGTTCGGGATCGGCATACGGACTGACTGTGAAATACATATCGCCGACGTGGTAGGCTTCGTTGCTGTCCGGCAGCGGGGGCTGCTGGACATCCCGCTTGACGATAATGTACTGCGAGTCGGGCAGGACAAAGGCCGTATCGACAAGATTCGTATCGACCCAGATCGAGTCGATATAGAAATCATCCGGGCGGAGCGTCATGTACTGCAATGGAATGGTGAACCCGGTGATCGAGTCGTTGGTATGCAGGTAGATTGGCACCTTGACGCTGTTGCCGGGTTCGGTGTATTCGGTTCCGATGGCCACACCGGATTCGACGAACAGGGTGACGTTCACGGCAATCGGGGCCTGCGTCACATCCGGGGTGCGATTGTAGAAATTCAGGACCGCCGTATAGATACCGGGCTGGTACTGGCCGGGAGCGACCGTGAGTTTGACGGAATCGGGGTTTTTGCCCGTCAGGAGGTCGTACTGGTCGTTCATTTGCAACCAGGAGCCGGTCGTGTCGTGAAGCGGCATGAGTTTCCAGTCCAGCAGGCCGTCGCCGCAGGAACTCGCGATATTTATCCACTGCGGGTCAGGCAGGACCGACGAGGTGTCGTACATGGTGAAGGAGACAGTCGGTTTGCTGATCTCCAACGGGACGCTCTTAGTCACATTGATGACCACCTCGGCGGTGTCATCGCAAACGCCACCCTTTCCAACGACCGTGATGGCCTGGATTCCGAAAGCGGCCGGCACAACTACCAGCGTGTCGTTGCTCCAGGAGGCATTGCCAATCACCTCCGCGGGGTCATCGTAGGAGACCTCCAGCGGGATCACTATCGGCTCAAGGTGGCAGAGCTCGACGTGAACCGTATCGTAGGGAGCGTAGACCGTCGCACAGTCGGTCTCCACGATCACATCATCGACGTACCAGCCGCTCGCCCCACCCCCGCCGTCGGAGTAGAAGCCAAAGGCGATCTGGACGCTCTGTCCGGCCCAAGGAGACAGATCCACCGCAAGGGGCGTCCAGGCGCCCGAGGAGAAGCTGAAGTGGGTGGAAACCTCCTGCCAAGAAGCAGATCCGATCGGTTTGAGTTGCACAAACCCGAAGTCGCCGCCGTTGTAGGTGGCGAACCAGTGCCAGAAACGCAGACGGGGGTTCTGATCGGCTGCGGGAACGGTGAACGCCGGGCTCACCAGCGACGAACTGACAGCATCAGGATAGTTGCCCGCCAGGACCGTCCCGGCACAC
>JBGSIV010000260.1:0-2478 GCA_041742355.1 Candidatus Zixiibacteriota bacterium | reverse complement strand
ATCGCGGGTAACTACAATAACCAACGGTGTATCGGTACTCGTGGCAGCCCCCGACCAGCCCGCGAAGTAGTACCCTGTGTTGGGTTGCGCGTGCAGCGTAATGCTCGTGCCGTGGTTGACAGGACTGGAGGTCGAGGGGTCCGTGGTCACAGTCCCGTCGACCGAAGTGACCGTCAGGCGGTACGTGTTGATCGCAAAGGTGGCGGCGATAGTGTGATTTGCCGCGATGTTACTGAACGTACACTCGCCTGCTTTCCGCGCGGTGGAGTCAGACGTTCCGTCAATCAGCACCTCCGCGATATGATAGCCGGGGTCCGGGGCGATCGTGAAGCTCTTGTTCGAGCCGCGGTCGGCTGCTACGGTTCCTGTGGGCGCGATCAATCCGTGCGCTCCTGCCGAAGCGGCGATCGTGAAGGCGCCGGCCGTGGCGGTCAAGGTTGCCGATAGGGACGTCACACAGCCCGATGCATTGCAGACCTTGACATAATAGATTCCCGCATCGGCAGCGGCCGCAGCGGCGATTGAGTAGCTCGCGGTTGTGGCGCCGGGAATGCTGTCGCTACCCTTAAACCATTGGTATTGCAGGTTGGTGCCTGATGCGGAGACAGCGAATCGCGTGGGCTGACCCTGGATGACCGCACTGTCCCGCGGCTCGGTAGTGATACTCACCGGAATAACCGCCGCCAAGACCTGCAACGTCCAGGTCGTGCATGCGGTGGACAGTCCGTTGCCTCCGGTGACGGTGCAAGAGTACTGGCCCGCGTCCGATAATTGCGCCATGGCAATACGGTAGGTTGAGTCAGTTCCGGTGAGAGCTGTTGCGCCGCGCTGCCAGGCAAATGTAAAAGGCTTTTCACCCGTGGCGCTCACGGTGAACGTCACAGCGTCGTTGATCACGGCCTGCATGCTACCTGGTTGAGAAATAATGACAGGCGCGTCACTGGCGATGGCCCGCGCTGCAACTGGAAAACGGAAACGGGCGGCCGCCTGTATCTCCGTGGCGTAGAATGCGGCAACCTGAAGAATCTTCGCACCTGGCGACGTCAGCGAATCCCTGACATCGGTCAAGCCAGAGGCGAAGGAGGTAAAGCGCAGCGTGCGCTCCACGGTCAGTGCACCTGACGCGCCGCTGTCGATGAATGAGACAACAAGGGAATCGAGAAGATTGAAATGCGAGTGGAAAATTCCGAAGGTCACCACAGCGCCTACGGTATCAATAACAAGTGCGCCATGCGGCGGGGCGATGGATACCTGGGGATTGAAGCTGACAACGACAAAAGCAAAGTCAGCCGTTCTTTCCTCGCCGTCGTAGTAGGCGGTTACATGGACAGATTTGATGCCCGGCGCTGCAGGCGTGTAGGTGAATGCAGTCTGGTCACCGGAGAAATCCCCAAACACGTACGTCGTCTCGACAGAAACCGCTCCGGCAGAGGAACTGTCTTTCATGACTATGACAAGTGAGTCCAGAAAGCTTGCGCTACCATGGCTGATCGTGAAGGGGATCGGAGTACCGACAGTGTCCTTGGTCTGCGCGTCGTGCGGCGGGGTAATGGCAATCTGATAATCCAGAGTTGGATATTCCGGCGGGGTGCAGGTGCTGACAAACCACGCTGCGGTTACGAAAAGGAGCACGTAGAGGGTCAATAACTTTCTCATGGCGTTTGTCCTTACGGATTGATATAGTCGGATCTGGAGTTTCCGGGCTCCGATGTTTGATACGCTTCTGGTTCCTGGTCCCCGCCGCTTGGCTGAATCACTATCATTCGGTGGTACAGGAATTCACTTGATTTAGGTCGCTCGATTCCGTTTCATAGCCAAGACGAATCTGGCTGAAAGAGAACCCTACACTCGGTTTGCTCTCACACCGTAGACCGAAGCCCACAGAGCGGTATCCCCCACAGCAAAGCGGAACCATACGTGACAAAGGAAAATACTATTTGGTCGCCTCCCGTGTTCCAGTGACTGGCCATAAGCAGCGCCGCGGAGTCATCGGGGCTGGTTCTCGGATCCACGGGAGGATCGGCCTTGTCGGGGTGTGTAGGGTCGCGAGGATGGACCCGCAGGCAATACATTGAATAAAGGAACGGTGTAAAAACACAGACCTAATCCGGGATCAAGGGACGGTGTCAAAATATATACTTAATCCATACTAAGAAGAACATGCTTGTATGTCTGGGGGAACAGTAGCAGAAGATCGATAAGCAACAAAATTCCGTTACCTTGATGTTTTGACACCGTCCCCAGTTGTTCTCGCGAAGCCGGCTGACTTCGGCCGGCGTTGTTGATTCTGCCGTTGTCGGCTGCAGAGAGGGTAGGGGGGCAGAGGCACTCCCGAGATAGTTCCTCAGCTCCGAACGGAGTCGACGCACCGTGACCAATCATACGCGCTGCTACTTGTCTATCCGGATCCTCGCAGCAGCCGCCTTGCTCACGTGCAGCAGGGAGTATAACCCATTCACCGATCACTCGAATGCCAGG
>JBGSIV010000259.1:0-37259 GCA_041742355.1 Candidatus Zixiibacteriota bacterium | reverse complement strand
AGCGATGCGTTTCATTGTGTACTCCTACTTACTTCGTTAACAGTTGATGATACGAACTTACGATTACCAGACACGCTTCCCAGAACCCCCTCACGGTCCGTAGTAGAACAACCTGCAGGTGAGAGCCACCTAACCCGCGAGCTGTCCGGTCCGGCAAATGCAGGAAAACGGTCCAGCGATGCGTTCATTCTGTTCACTTGAGCGCGTGCCATAATGTAACCTCTTAGTGCGTCTCCTTCTCGTCTCTTAACGGTTGATGGTTCAGCCGGGGACGCATGCTGCGGCCCGACCGGTTTCTCTATGGAGATCTTCTCATTATCGGATGCAATGGTCAGCAAGGATCCGGTGACCCCCCAGTACCGGGCTCCACTGGCATTCCGTTCATACGAACATCGGTCGATCGCGACGACGGATCGATCAAGCTGCCGCAGCGCCCGTCGCCGGGAATATACCGGGTCACAACAGTGACCCTTCCCGACGGTCACCGTCGCGCTGTGCCCGGTATCTTCCCAATGCGAGCCGGTCGTGCAGGCGGCACTAATTGCCGCATGGCGGCAACGATTCTCGGCTGGCGACGGCTGGCGTGACGACCGGATATTATGCACCGCGGGTGGCTCCACATGTGCTCCGGGGCAGCTATCTCCTGCTCCAAAGATTCCGAATCATCACTATTCTTGATAACCTGACCTGCGACCTGCCCATCGTCCGACTTCGGACTGCGACATCACCCGAGCCATGGATTGCAGCCCGGCGAGATACTGCCAGGGGCACCGCGTTCTACTGTGCGACGAGCGGTGGCGGAGCGGCGTCTGGCCCTCAGCGCAACGGTTCGCTATTCGACCGCCAGTATGTGGAACCGGTCGGCGCAGGTGCTATTAGTTTGAGGATGATCGTCGCGAACAGTCTACTCCATTCTACCGCGAGGGCGGTCAACAGTTAGTAGTAACGATTCTGCCCGCTGCAAAGAGAAAACCGAAAGCAACCGGTGGCGGAAGAAGTGTACGTGCATGAGTAGTGCCGGTAGCACATACATATCACATTCCATGCCGATTGTCAAGGCATTTGTGGTATTTGATGCGTGCAAACAGGCTGTGAGTGCGAATTCTGCGCTCGTGACTAAATGTTGAAGGAGCTCTCGGGGAGGAGAGGCGAAGTAATGCGGAGGCGGACACTCGCCCGCCTCCGATCGTTGTGTGGTCGAAGAGGCCCGGCTCAGCCGAAGGTGGCAAGCAGCACGCCGGCGGCGACGGCAGAGCCAATGACCCCGGCGACATTAGGCGCCATCGCGTGCATAATCAGATAGTTATTCGGATCTTCCCTGGCGCCCAATACCTGGCAGACGCGGGCGGAGTGAGGAACGGCAGAAACGCCGGCCGCGCCGATGATCGGGTTGATCTTATTCTTCGTGAACAGGTTCATCACTTTGGCAAAGAGCACGCCGCCGGCGGTGGCCAGCGCGAATGAGGTTGCACCCAGCGCGAACACTTTGATTGAATCAGGCGTGAGGAAGCGGCTGGCGTCGGTCGAGGCGCCGACAGTCAGGCCGAGGAGGATTGTGACGATGTCGATGAACGCGGTGCGGGCGGTAGCCGCGAGACGCTCGGTGACGCCGGATTCCTTGAGCAGGTTGCCGAAGAAGAGCATGCCCAGGAGGACGAGTGCGCCGGGCGCAATGAAGCAGGTAATGAGGAAGGCCATGATGGGGAAGAGCACCCGGAGGCGTTTGCTCACGGGCTTGGCCGGTTTCATTTTGATCAGCCGTTCGTTGCGGGTGGTGAGCAGTTTGATGATCGGCGGCTGGATGACCGGGACCAGGGCCATATAGGAGTAGGCTGAGACGGCGATTGCGCCGAGAAGGTGCGGGGCGAGTTTCGAGGTCAGGAAGATGGCGGTGGGGCCGTCGGCCCCGCCAATGATGCCGATTGAGGCGGCGGCGTGGAAATCAAAACCGAGCCAGACGGCACCGAGGAAAGTGAGAAAGATGCCGAGCTGGGCGGCGGCTCCGAGGAGGATCAGGCGGGGGCTGGCGAGCATAGCGGAGAAGTCGGTCATCGCGCCGATGCCGAGAAAGATAAGCGGCGGATACCAGCCCTGAGTCACACCCAGGTAGAGGATAGAGAGCACGCTCCCCTCTTCGTAAATGCCGATTTCCTGGCCGGCGGCGATAGGAATGTTGCCGACGAGGATGCCGAATCCGATCGGAATGAGGAGCAGCGGTTCATAGCCATGGGCGAGCGCGAGATAGAGGAAGACGCACCCGGCGATGATCATGGCCAGATTGCCCCAGGTGAAATTGAAGAACGCCCCCTGCTGGAGGAAATTGAGCAGCATGTCCATTGTGTCGCTCCGTGCGGAAGACGCCCGCTATTCGAATTCGACGAGAATTTGGTTTTCGCGGACGTTGTCGCCGACCGCGACGGGGATCGCCTTGACCTTGCCCGAGCTCGGCGCGGCGATCGACGTCTTCATTTTCATTGCTTCGATAATCAGAACGACGTCGCCGGTTTTCACCTGGTCGCCGATCTTGCATTTGATTTCGACGATAATACCGGCGATGGGAGAGGCGACCGAGCCGGCATCCGAAGCGGCGGGACCGGCGCTCTGACGCGGGCCAAGCGGGGTACTGGGAGTGCCGGGGCCGGACGGCTGCTTGCCGCGCGGGCGGGCCGCGCCGGTAATCGGGAAACCTTCGCCTGCATCGAGCACTTCGACGTCGACTTCGTAAGCGACACCGTGGACCGTTATTCTGAGTTTCATCGTACGACTCCTGAATCCTTCACTGTGCGAGCCTTAGTAGGGATAGGGGCGCTTCTTCTGCACGACATGGGAGCCGTGCAGGATAGCGCGTCCGTGAGCAGACCAGCCGCCCCCCGGTGCGTCCGAGGGCATCAGGCGGCGGACCCGCTGGATATGGAATCGTCCCTGGATCATGGTCGACACGGCGGCGATGATCAGGACGAGGGTAGTGTTGTCGATTGTCTGGTCTTTGCCGAACGCGGCCTCATCGGCTTCCGTTTCCTTCGCCTGCCAGCCGGCGTCGAGCCGACGGATCACGGCTATGGCGGTGGCGATAATGGCGAGGGCGGTGAAGACGATGAGTACGCCGACGACGACGAAGAGCCAGATGTTGAAATCGCTCGTGATCTCCATTGTGTTTCTCCGGCCTTATAGCGGAATGAGGCCGTGTTTTTTCTGCGGCCGCAGTTCGCGTTTTGCCTTGAGCACTTCGAGGGCCTGGGCGATGTATGGGCGCGTGTCGGCCGGTTCGAGGATTTCGTCGACCAGTCCGTGGGCCGCGGCGGCGTAGGGATTGGCGAAGATCTCCTTGTACTCCTTGATCCGGCGGGCGCGTTCCTCGTTGGGGTTGGCCGCTTCGGAGATTTCCTTGCGGTAAAGGACGTTGACCGCGCCTTCGGCGCCCATAACGGCGATTTCGGCGGAGGGCCAAGCGCACAGGAGGTCGGCCCCCATCGACTTCGCACACATGGCGAGGTAGGCGCCGCCGTAGGCTTTGCGCACGACGACGGTAATCTTTGGCACGGTGGCCGAGGCATAAGCGAAGAGCATCTTCGCGCCATGGCGGATGATCCCGCCGTATTCCTGCTCGACGCCGGGCATGAAGCCGGGGACATCGACGAGGGTGAGAATCGGAATATTGAACGCGTTGCAGAAACGGATGAAGCGGGCGCCCTTGTCGGAGGAGTCGATGTCGAGCACGCCGGCTTTCTGCATCGGCTGGTTGGCGACGATGCCGATGGTGTAGCCGGTGAGGCGGGCGAACCCGATGAGAATGTTGGGAGCAAAATGCTCCATCACTTCCATGAAGTCACCGTTGTCGACCAGGCCGGCAATCACCTCGCGCATGTCGTACGGTTCGCTCGGATCCTCGGGGATCACGGTGTTCATCGATGGATTGGGAACGACAACGTCGTCGTGCTGGTGCGGCGCGAACGGCGGATCCTCGGTGTTGTTGCTCGGCAGAAATGACAGGAGGCGGCGGGTGATGTTGATCGCGTCTTCGTCGTCCTCGGCGATGAAGTGCACGACGCCGGAGTAATAGGCATGGCTTTCGACGCCGCCGAGCTGTTCGGCCGAGATGTCTTCGCCGGTGACCTGCTTGATCACGAGGGGGCCGGTGATGTAGAGCTGGCCCTCATGGCGGACCTGTATGATGAAGTCGGTGAGGGCGGGGGAGTAGGCCGCACCGCCGGCGCACGGGCCGGCGATAATGCTGATCTGCGGTACCACGCCGGAGAGGAGGACGTTGCGGTAGAAGATGTGGCCGTAGCCCTGGAGGGAGTCGACGCCTTCCTGAATGCGGGCGCCGCCGGAGTCGTTGATCATGACGAAGGGATCGCCGGTCTTGAGGGCGGCGTCCATCGCCTCGCGGATTTTCCGCCCGGTCATTTCGCCAACCGCGCCGCCGCCGACTGTGAAGTCCTGGCTGGCGACATAAATCGGGCGGCCATCGATGATGCCGTGGCCGCAGATCACCCCTTCGCCGGGGAATTCCTTCCCGTCCATACCGAAAGCGGTAGACCGGTGTTTGATGAAGAGGAGGGATTCGCGGAACGTGCCCGGCTCGAAAAGCAGGTCGATGCGTTCGCGGGCGGTGAGTTTGCCGCGTTCGTGCTGCTTTTCGATAGCTTTGGGGCCGCCGCCTGCCTGGAGTTCTGCCCGTTTTTTGCGGAGGGCGTCTATTCGGGGATCGGCCATAAAAGCAAAGTCCTTGTTACAAATTTCACATAGTTCGGGTGGTAGTTTAGCAAGATATTTTGATTTGGCAAGTGAAAGTATGGCCCCGCATGGACTTTTTACGGGACAAGGAACGTATTCTATTGCAACAATGCGGCTTACAGTTTCGGGGTGAAATGGAAAACCCGACCGAGTGGCCGGGTTAATGGAGTCTATGATGCTTACTCGCAGGCCACCGGCGGCGGGCCGCCTTTGAAGAGAAAGTTAATCATGTACGTGATATCGGCGACGGTTAGCGGGTTAAGCCCCGTGCTGCCGTCGACGTTGACGACCTCGTCACACAGCAGTGTGGTGCCGGGCCGGAAGAAGAAGCGGCCCATAATGACCAGGTCGGTTACCGTGAACTGGCCGTCGAAATCGCAGTCCCCGGCGAAAGCACAGCAGTCCACCACGGGAAAGGCGTACGGCCCGGGCCAGTCGGGGAAGATGTCACCGCTATTGGTGGACCAGAGCCATAGATCGTTTGGTGAAGATAGAGTTGAAACTGAGTCAACGCCAAGCGTATCGCCGGCGACGAAGTTGCCGGTAGTGATGGAGAAGCAGCGGCGCACGCCAATGGGGATACCGATCCCTAATGCGAAACCGCTGAACCTAACCGTATCCCGGCCCGCTCCGTCGCAGGAGAGGGAATTCACGAATCGGTTCGGCTCTTCAAAGTACGACCCGGGCAACCAGTATCCGGCAGCCGGATCGAAGCTGTCGGTGTAGACGCCGTTGCGGGTGGAGTAGATGGCGAAAGCGTTGTTCAGTCCGGGAATCATATCGGTTTCGACATTGAGTCGCACACTGAGTGTAACCGGCAGGCCGGCGATGACCTTGCCTCCGCCGACTGTGACGCCGTTCTGGACGACCTTGTCGATGACGACGCTGTCATTGGCGACTACAGCGGCCAACGGTAGAACAGTGACGATGAAGATGATCAGAAGATAGACCCTGTTCATACCCGATCCTCCCTTGCCCGCGAAGAGCCATGGAAACGACCTCTGCCGGCCGCCACGGCGACAGCACAGGCGCACAAGGTGGAATTATCTGCTTAGGATTCCACGTTCAATATAGACCCGCTTGACGATCCCGCCAAGGGGTATTCCGGGGCCCTGGGGAATGCCGGAATGAAAGAGCGCTCCTTTGGTCATGTGAAGCGCTTCTCACGGGAGGAGGCTATATTTCTCAGCAAGGCAGCGCTCACAGATCGTGTGCGAGAGGGCGGGCTGGTCATCGAGGTCGAACCAATGCAGTTGCCGGATGGCTTCATCGGCCTCGACCCAGTGCGATATGCCGAGGCGTACCGAGTTGCAGGAACTGCAAATCGGAACCGGCAGACGGGTGCGCCGGGCCCTGCGGTCGAGAAGCGGGATCGGATCGCGGGGTTCGACCCGGTTGGTGATACAGGTGATATCCACCAGGCGGTGCGCCCGAGCGCGGATGTGCATGGTCATATAGCGGCGGACAACGGGGCCGTCGCAGCGGAACGGGTACATGAGGGGTTCCTCCGAGTCACGCACGCGACGGAGGAGGATGCGGTAGAGCTCCTTGACATCATCGCCCGCAATGAAGTCATAAATGAGCTTGCCCAGGACATTGCCGGGGGTGAGTTCCGGGGCGTCGTTTCCGGCCGCGAATTCGGCCCAATCACTGCTGACGGCGGTGATGCGATCATCGCCGTTGAGTTCATACGCGATCACGGGCATGGACAGGCGGTTCATAGTCTACCCCCTGGTTTGTCTCATAAACAGGTGCTTTCCCTGCCACATACATTGTTACGCGGCGCAGGGGACCGGAGCAACGAAAAGCCGCAGACCGATGATCACGGGCATGGCGGTGGTTGTGGCCCGGCCTTAAACAGAAGATGGACAAGAAAGGTCACGTCGGCAATATTGAGTGAACCGGAACCATCGACATCTCCCTCTTCAGGGCACGGTGGCTGTGGGCCGTCCTTGAAGAGGGCGGCGACCAGGAAGGAAAGATCACCGATCGCAACCGGGTACGTGCCGCCCGCCAGGCCGTCGGCGTTGCCCGGTATCCGGCAGCATGGTCCCGGCATGATGCTGTGAATCAAACCTTGTGCTTCGTAAGGGTTCATATACCAGAGGTGGAAGCCGTAGAGGAACATCGGCTGTCCGAGAGGACCTGGAAACTGAAGCCCCACAGCCTGGTCCTTCAGTTGGCTGGTGGGAGCGCCCGGCAGAACCTCGGCAATGTGTGTAACCTCACCCCCGGTCGCGGTGAAGACAGAGACCGACGGCGGTGTCTCGGGCGGCCAAAGTTGACGCTCATAGGCGGAAAAGGGGCTGGGGTGCGGCCAGAAGCGCAGTGACGGGATCGTGTCGACAAGGGAGTGCGCCCGGGCAAATCCAAAGACGTTGTCCACCTTGGGCGGGTGGGTGACGAAGTACCCCGGGCCGGCATAGTACTCCGACGAAATCGGCAAGAACCGACTGGCGAAATACGATTGATCGGTAGGGTACCAACCCGGAGCGGTGGTGATGCTCACGTTGAGCATGCCGGTGAGCGATCCGAAGTAGGCCATCGAAGTTCCCGACAGGACAGCCTTGGTGAAGCCCCGGGTCAGTCTTTCGTAATTGAGGTTGAAGGCCCTCTCGATGATGTCGTCATCGATGATCAGCAGACGATAACGCATGAAATCACGCCAGTCGACGCAGTCGTAACCGTTCTGGCCGCAGCCGCCGGTCGCGGTATCGGCCCAGTTGTACAACGCGTAATCGTAGCCATCCAGAACCTTCTGGTAAAACGCCTGCACTGAATCCCACACCATCATCGCGGTGGTGGTTCGGTTGTTGTGGGTGACAACAAGGATGTCGTGTTCGCGCGCAGGTGTTTCGACCGCCTCGACATATCCCGTGAAGGCGGATTCGAAGCCGTCATCATCGACCGCGCTGATCACATACACGCCGCCATCGATCGGTGCGCCATCGGAGAACTGCGGCTGGAATCCTGGGGCGGAGGCAAAAGGCTCAATGGCGTAGTAGTAGAACGTGTCGGTTCCTTCCACGTGGATGTCGTCAAAGGGGAGGTACGCGAGTGCTGCGCCGCTGTCGTAGAAGGCGTGGTGAACCTGGTACTCGGGCAGCGTGTCATCGAAGCGGTAAATATTGTAGTGATCGACCATCCCCCCCGGAGGCGTCCATTCGAGATTGACTGCGTTCCCCGGCAGGTAGAAAGTGAACTCGGGGTTAATCACCGGTCCGGCAGCGGTACCAATGGGTCGTACATACAGAGGAGGGCCGTACGTCTGAGTTCCACCGGCGGTGACATGGGCAATCCGAATTGAATAGACCGCCTCTGGGTCAAGGCCTTCAAACCGGTGGCTCGTGATGTCGGGTCCCGGAGTTACGGTTGTGACGGACACGGGGGGAATGTACCACGGCGGGATCACTCCGGGATACGGGAGGTCGCCGGGAGAAATCTCGCCGAACTCCAGGGAGTAGCCATCGATGCCGGGAAAGATCCAGGGATCCCATGCCACTTCGACCGCCGACCCTTCGTTGTCCGTGAGCTCCAGCCGTGTGGGGGGAGCGGATGGATCGAGCAGGACGGGAACCAGGTTCAAAGCGGCGGTGGCGGTTTCATAGAGGCTGCTGAAATCCAGCCCGGAGAGATAGGCCTGGGGATTGTTCAGGAGGTTGGCGGCGTTGGACGGGTCCACGTGGACGGAGTCCGAGACGAAAGTCGCAAACAAAACTCGTCCGCTTTGCCCGGGGGCAAGGTCGAGTGGGCCGAGCGAGAGGAGGAAACGGGTATCGTACCCGTCGCTGAAATCTACGACAAGGGGCTGCGGCGGATACTCCCACACGGAGTCCCCTGGGGTGATGGATTTGGTGAAGATCTGGTCGTAATCGATCTCACCATTGCTCAGGACATGGTATTTGATGCGATCGGTGACCGGTGTCCCGGTTCCACCACTGGGGAAGGCGGGTGCGCCATGATGGCGCGGGCCGAAATCGAAGGCAGCCTGCCCATTGCTGATCCACCAGTTGAACGCAAGGCTGTCGAGACTGACAGTCGACGCGAGAAATCGGAAGCCGAATGCACGGGGCACGGTAAACGGTTGCTCCGGCAGGAAGATATCGGGATCGCCGTTGTTGTCAATGATGTAGGCAATGGCCGAATCGGCAAGGAAGCCGCACAGGTCATCATCGAAACCACCCGCTTCATAACAATCGCGGCAGACATCGGCGTCCATGTAGAAGCCGATATAGCCTTCGTGAATGATCTGCGTACCTACGTTGGTAAGGACGAGGTCGTAGATGACGATGCCCCCCGTTGTGTCGGTATTCCAGACGTAGCTGCGACTTCTCATGTTCAGCCACAGGGGGATGTGTATCCGCCCGTCCTCATCAGCGCCGGCAAGGGTCACGTTGGTGTCGGTGAATTCGGCACGCAGGGCACCGCTGCTCAAAGGATGGGCGAGGCGGGTGACGGACGGCACAGGCGGATTCCCCGGCGGAAACATCTCTTGAAGGCCCACCCAGCCGTCGGATCCGGTGGATACAAGGGTGTCGTTTCCGACAATGCCGCCGACCCAGATCGCTCCGGCGAAGAGGTACGATGCGTCGTTGTCGGGGATCACTTCAAACGATGGGTGGGTCGTCGCCGGCGTGAACCCGGCCCCGAAGTGGCCGTAGCAGTCAAAGGATGCTCTGATGAGGTCAGTAGTATGCAGGCCGTAGGCAGCGGGCCAGGACTCCGCGATGGACTTGATCGTCGCAGTGTCTGCAGGGAAAGCCACGGGGCGGTCGGGCATGGCAATCGCAAAGGCCTGGCTCGCGAGCGCCGAGCACGCCAGAACAGCGGCAAGAGTGCTGATTGTACGTTTGAACATGGAACCCTCCTCGATCAGCGATACCGATCGGCCAATGACGAGCTCTCTGTCCGCATTATACCGCATCGGCTAATCGCTGTCAAGCATGCGAGGGGGGGAGGCCGAACCGATTGGAGCGAAGAGCGATGAAGAACATGTTGCAGGGACGAGTGCAGAGGGCACCGACAAAGAATAGCCTGAAAGCACGCAGCCGCCGCCCATTCGGGCGGCGGCTGGTATGACGTATCTATCAGTCTTTCCCGGCGATCTTGGCCCAGGAATCGCGCAGGCCGACGGTCCGGTTGAAGATCGGCGCGCCGTCGCGGCTGTACTTGTTGTCGACGCAGAAGTAACCGTGGCGGAGGAACTGGAAGCGGTCGCCCGACTTGGCGTCGCGCAGGAACGGCTCCAGCTTGCAGTGGGAGCGGATCTCCAGCGAGTGGGGGTTCATGTTGGCGGTGAAATCCTGCCCCTCGGAGACATCCTCGGGGTTTTCCTTTGTGAAGAGGTTGTCGTAGAGGCGCACCTCGCCGTCGTAGGCGTGCGTGGCCGACACCCAGTGGAGCGTGCCCTTGACCTTGCGGCCGTCGGGCGAATCGCCGCCTCCGGTAGCGGGGTCGTAGGTACAGCGCAGTTCGATCACAGCGCCTGAAGCATCCTTGATGACCTCGTTGCACGTGATGAAGTAAGCGTGCTTGAGCCTGACCTCTGCGCCGGGGGCCAGCCGGAAGAACTTCTTCGACGGATTCTCCATGAAGTCATCGCGTTCGATGTATATTTCGCGCGAGAACGGGACCTTTCGCGTGCCGTGAGTCGGATCCTCGGGATTGTTCACCGCCTCGATCTGCTCGACCTGGCCTTCGGGGTAGTTGGTGATAACGACCTTGAGGGGGTCGATCACGGCCATGACGCGCATGGCGCGACGATTGAGATCATCGCGGAGGCAGTGTTCAAGCAGCGCGAGATCGACGATGGAGCCCTTCTTCTTGGCGACACCGACGCGCTCGGCGAAGTCGCGCAGGGACTCCGGAGTGTAGCCGCGGCGGCGCAGGCCCGAGATAGTGGGCATACGCGGGTCATCCCAGCCGTCGACAAGCTTGTCCTGCACCAGCCGGAGCAGCTTGCGTTTGCTCATAATGGTGTAGGTGAGCTCGAGCCGGGAGAATTCGATCTGCTTGGGGCAGTAGATGCCGATGTTTTGCAGGAACCAGTTGTAGAGCGGTTTGTGGTCCTCAAACTCGAGGGTGCATATCGAATGGGTAATGCCTTCAATCGAGTCAGACTGGCCGTGGGCCCAGTCATACATCGGGTAGATACACCACGTGTCGCCGGTACGGTGGTGGCGGGAGCGCAGGACGCGGTACATGATCGGGTCGCGCATGTTTATGTTGCCCGAGGACATATCGATCTTGGCGCGCAGGGTTTTGGAGCCATCGGGAAACTCGCCGTTTTTCATCCGCTCGAACAGATCGAGGTTCTCTTCAATCGTGCGGCTGCGGCAGGGGGATTCCTTGCCGGGCTGCGTCAGGGTGCCGCGGTATTCGCGAATCTGCTCAGGGGACAGGTCATCGACATACGCCTTGCCGTCCTTGACGAGCTTCACCGCCCAGTCATAGAGCTGTTGGAAGTAGTCGGAGGCGAAGAACAGGCGATCCTCCCAGTCAGCGCCGAGCCACCGGACATCTTCCATGATCGAATTGACGTATTCTTCTTCTTCCTTGGTCGGATTGGTGTCGTCGAAGCGGAGGTTGAATTTGCCTCCGTAGCTCTTGGCCAGACCATAGTTCAGGCAGATCGACTTGGCATGACCGATGTGCAGGTACCCGTTGGGTTCCGGGGGGAAGCGGGTGTGCACCCGGCCGTTGTAGGTACCTTTCGCATTGTCTTCGTCAATGATATCGCGAATGAAGTTGGACGGAGTCGTGTCGTTGGTTGCCATATCGCTACTCTTCGCGGCTCGCGGTTTGTTATCGTTATCCATATTGCCTACAATCTGTTATCGGTCAAATCCGGCTCGGGATGCAGCGGTTTGCAAGCGTTCAATGTAACACTTTTGACGCTGTCGCCAAGCACTTTTCTGGGTCGTTGCAGGGGCCGATGCTATGGCCGAGGGATAGGTGATCGACCGGCAGAGGGGGTAGTCCTCGCCGTCTGCCCTTGCCTGTTTCATTATACATGTTGAAACAGTATACTGACTACGACTGTCGCGGGAGGGTTGTTTGGGCAGTGCTGGTCGAGGATGGTGCAAGCGCTGAGGAGGCAGAATGCCTGAATTTCGGCAGAATTTGGCAACCAAGGAGTGGGTGATCATTGCGCCCGAGCGGTCGAAGCGGCCGCGGGACAACAATTCCGCGGTGCAACCTGAACCACTGGATCGTCCGAAATGGCGGCAGGACTGTCCGTTCTGCCCCGGCAACGAGGAGCGAACCACCGTGCCGGTGCTGGTGTATCCAACCGATGGGCCCCAATGGCAGGTGCGGGTAGTGACGAACCTGTATGCGGCGCTCAACCGGGATCTGGAGCCGACTCGGACGTACCACGGAAGGTTCCTGGCGGCGGAAGGATTCGGGGTGGCCGATGTGGTGATCGAACACCCGCGGCATGATCTCTCGCCCGCGCAGATGTCGGAGAGCGAGGTGGCGACATTTCTCAGGGCCTATCGGGAGCGGTATGTCACTATCGACAAGGACTTGCGAATCAACCTGGTGAGCATCTTCCGCAACCATGGCCCCCGGGCGGGGACCTCGCTGGAGCACCCGCACTCGCAAATCATCGCGACGCCGATCGTGCCGCCGCACGTGCGGGACACAGTGGAGCAGGCGGTGCGTCACTTCGACAAGAACGGAACCTGCGTGTACTGCGATGTGCTGGCCGAAGAATTGAAGCGGGGGGAGGGGATTATCGAGGAGTCGGCGCATTTCGTGGCCTTCTGTCCCTGGGCGTCGCGATCGCCATTCGAGTGCCGGATTTACCCGCGACGGCACACGGCCAGCTACATGTTGACCACCGACGAGGAACTGGCGGACCTCGCGGCTGTGCTGCGGCGCGTGCTCGGGCGGCTCTATATCGCTTTGGACAACCCCGACTACAACTATCTGATCCGGTCGGCGCCGAGCGGCGACCATGACGCGCGGTACCTGCACTGGTACATGGTGATCATTCCGCGAATCTCGACCCGGGCCGGGTTCGAGATCGGGACGGGGATCTACATCAATCCGGTTCCACCGGAGCGGGCGGCGGAAGATCTTCGTGCCGTGCGGCTCGCCTAGCCCGCTCGAAGTACCTCGTTTCTGGCACCTCGGGGATTGGTCTCGCGAACGGCCATCGGCATGTCATCCAGGTCGGATCTGCTCACCGGGGGGCATCCCGCCGCACAAAACATCCTTGTCTGACGGTTCTTCTGCCAACGTCCTTCGAACCCGCCGCGTATGTTTTTGATACGATAGCTGCTTCATCACGCCTTTGACCGGCCGGCCGAGACTATCCAGGCCACCGGCTCACTTCTCCGAAAACGCGCGCGCCCTGGAACTGGACTGGAGTGAAGTCTCGTGAACGCCGTTGTCCCGGATCCCACGCAATTCGTTTCTCTGCTTGCCTATGTGGCGATGCTGCTGTTCGTGATCGCCTTCATGCTCGGGGCGTCGTACCTGCTCGGCCAGCGTCACAAGGGGCGTCACACAAACGATCCGTATGAATCAGGGATCAAGTCGACCGGTATGGCGCGGATGCGGTTCTCGGTCAAGTTCTATGTGGTGGCGATGCTGTTTGTCATCTTCGATCTCGAAGCGGCGTTCATCTTTGGCTGGGCAGTGGCCGCCCACGAAGTGGGCTGGAGCGGTTACTGGGGGCTGGTGGTGTTTGTGGCGACCCTGATCGCCGGGCTGATCTACGAATGGCGGGTCGGAGCGATCGACTGGGTGGCGGGGGAACTGCGTTCCGCACGGCGCCGCCGGGAGGTGCGGTAATGGGATACCTCGACCCGAATCCCCGCCCGGGGAGTTTGGTAAAGGAAATTGCCGGGAAGGGGTTCGAGGAGATGGTGCGGCAGAGCCTGGTGATGTCGAAGCTGCAGGATCTGCTGGCGTGGGGGCGCAAAAACTCCATGTGGCCGTTTAACTTCGGGCTGTCGTGCTGTTATGTCGAGATGGCCACGTCGCTGACAAGCCGCTACGACTTGGCGCGGTTCGGCGCGGAAGTCATACGTGCGACTCCGCGCGAGGCAGATGTTATGGTGATCGCGGGGACGGTTTTCATCAAGATGGCGCCGATTATCAAGCGGCTGTACGACCAGATGATGGAGCCGCGGTGGGTGATCTCGATGGGATCGTGCGCCAACTCCGGGGGGATGTTCGACATCTATAGTGTGGTGCAGGGGGTGGACAAGTTCATGCCGGTCGATATGTACGTGCAGGGGTGCCCGCCGCATCCCATGAGTCTCATGGAGGGGTTGACACTCCTGCAGGAGTCGGTGGGGCGGGAACGCCGGCCCCTGTCATGGTTGGTGGGGCCACAGGGTGTGCAGCGGGCAAAACCACCGGTGTTGCGGGATCTGCGCCTGGCACAGCGAGGCCCCCAGACCGATCTTGTGGCGCCGGATCGCATCTGGAAGGACTTCGGTGCTGGCGACGGGGGGCAACATGGCCAATGAGCGGACAGCGCCGGCACAGTCAGCGGCAGAGGAACTGAAGGAACGGTTTGGCGGCAAGGTGATCGCGGAACAGGCAACGCCCGACGGTATCCCCACCATCTGGATTCAACCGGACAGCCAATTGGAGATTCTGCGGTATCTCAAGGAAGAAGCGCCGGGGCCGTACCGGATGCTGTATGACCTGACCGCGATTGACGAACGGACGCGGGAGCACCGTCAGGGGCAGCCCCCGGCCGGGTTCACCGTGGCGTACCACTTGATTTCGCTGGATAGGAATGAGGATGTTCGCATCAAGGTGCCGCTGAGTGGAGAATATCCGACGACGGAGAGCATCGCCGGGATGTGGCCGAACTCGAACTGGTATGAGCGGGAGGCGTTCGATATGTTCGGCCTGCAGTTCGACCACCACCCACATCTTCAGCGGCTGCTCATGCCGCTGACGTGGAAAGGGCATCCACTACGGAAGGAACATCCGGCGCGGGCGACTGAGATGGGAGAGTATCGTCTGCCGGATGATGTCTCAGACTGGGAAGAAGCGGCGCTGCAATTCAAACCGGAAGACTGGGGGATGCAGCAGTCGGGACCGCACTCGGAGTTTATGTTCCTCAACCTCGGGCCGCAACACCCCGGCACGCACGGGGTGCTTCGGCTGGTGCTGCAACTCGATGGAGAGGTGATTGTCGATATCGTGCCGGATATAGGGTTTCACCACCGTGCGAAGGAGAAGATGGGTGAGCGGCAGACCTGGCACACGTTCATCCCATACACCGATCGGGTGGACTACCTCGGCGGAGTGACAAATAACCTGCCGTATGTGCTGGCGGTAGAAAAACTGGCCGGAATCGAGGTGCCGGAACGGGCGCAGGTAATCCGGGTGATGATGTGCGAGTTGTACCGGATCTCGAGCCACCTCGTGTGGTATGGGACATTCGCGCAGGATGTCGGGCAGCTGTCGCCTGTGTTCTACATGTTCAACGCGCGGGAGCGGCTGCTGCGAATCTGCGAGGCAATCTGCGGCGGGCGGCTTCACCCGAACTGGTTTCGTATTGGCGGCGTGGCGCAGGACCTTCCGCTCGGCTGGGACAAGCTCATGCGCGAATTTGTCGATTTCCTGCCGGATGAGCTGAACGAGTGGGATAGGCTGGTAATGAGAAACCGGATCTTTCAGGGGCGCACCATGGGGGTGGGGGCGTACACCACGCAAGAGGCAATCGACTGGGGAGCAACCGGGCCGCCGCTTCGGGCCACCGGCCTCCAGTGGGACATGCGCAAGATGCGGCCGTATTCAATGTACGACCAATTCGAGTTCGATATCCCGACCGCCCAGGATGGGGATTGCTACGCCCGGGCGATCGTACGCATCGCCGAAATGCGGCAGAGCCTGCGGATAATACGGCAGTGTCTCGATAACATGCCGGCCGGACCGGTCAAATCGAGCCATCCTTTGACCACGCCCCCCGAGAAGGACCGGACGATGCACGATATCGAGACCCTGATCAATCACTTCCTCAATGTGAGTTGGGGGCCGGTGATTCCGCCGGGCGAGGCGACGGTAATCACCGAGGGGACGAAAGGCTGGTACTCGTACTACCTGGTGAGCGACGGCAACACGGTGTCGTACCGGACGCGGATTCGCACCCCTTCCTTTCCCCACATACAAATGGTGCCCTACATATCGCGGGGCCACACGATATCTGATTTGCTGGCCATACTCGGCGCAGTGGACTTCGTGCTGGCCGAGGTTGACCGCTGACAATGAAACGGAAGTCCCCGAATCATGCTCAGTCCTGAAGAAAAGATGGAGATCGATGAGGAACTGCGGCACGTACCGGTGCGGCAGTCGGTGTGCCTCGAGGCGCTCAAGATCGTGCAGCGCCACCGGGGGGGATGGGTGAACGACGAGGCGCTGGCCGATGTGGCCGAGTACGTCGGGTTGTCACCGGCGGCGCTGGACAATGTTGCGACCTTCTACAATCTCATCTACCGCAAGCCGGTGGGGCGGCACGTGATCCTCCTGTGCGACAGCGTCAGCTGTTGGCTGACCGGTTATGACGAAGTGCGCGAGCATCTGTTTCGACGCCTCGGGATCCGGTTCGGGCAGACGTCCCCGGACAACCGGTTCACGCTCCTGCCGATCGCTTGCCTTGGGATTTGCGACAGGGCGCCCGCGATGCTCATCGGCGCGGATACGCATGTCGAACTGACCCTGGAGAAGATCGACCGCATCCTGGGGGAGTACCAGTGATGGCGAGACGTGAGCGGCCCCTGACTGGCCACCTCAAAGGTGACGGCTCCGCCCTCGGCCTGAAGGAGTATGAGCATGGGGGAGGATATCGCGGAACGCGCCGGATGCTCAAGGAGAACACGCCGAGAGAGGTGCAGCTGATGGTCAGGGAGGCCAATCTCCGCGGGCGCGGCGGGGCGGGATTCAACACCGGCCTGAAGTGGAGTTTCGTGCCGATGGGCGAAGAAGCGCCGCGGCCGAAGTACATTGTCGCGAATGCCGACGAGATGGAACCGGGAACTTTCAAGGATCGCCTTCTGATGGAGCAGAACCCCCACCTGCTGATCGAGGGGCTGATTTGCGGGGCGTATGCGATCGAGGCGGAGATGGCGTATGTCTTCGTCCGGGGGGAGTACCACCTTCCGGCCGAGCGGACGCGCGCGGCGATAGCAGATGCCTACGCTGCCGGATTACTGGGGAGGAACATACTCGGGAGCGGATTCAGCCTCGATATGGCGGTGCACATGTCGGCCGGGCGGTATATGTGCGGCGAGGAGACGGGCCTGCTCAACGCGCTGGAAGGAAAGCGGGCCACTCCGCGAGCAAAGCCGCCGTTCCCGCAAACGAGCGGGCTGTGGGGGAAGCCGACGATCGTCCAGAATGTCGAGACCCTGTGCTGCGTGCCGGGGATCGTGGCCAACGGGCCGGAGTGGTTCAACGGGCTCAGCGCAATCGAAGAGGACGGGGGGACAAAGCTCTACGGCGCGAGCGGCAAGGTGAAACGGCCGGGGTTGTGGGAACTGCCGATGGGAACGACCGCCCGGGAGATCCTCGAAGAACATGCCGGTGGAATGAAAGCGGGATACGAATTCAGAGGACTGCTCCCGGGCGGAGCCTCAACCGACTTCCTCGTCGAAGAGCACCTCGACACTCCAATGGGATTCGATGCCGTTACTTCGGCGGGGAGCCGTCTGGGAACCGGGACAATGGTCGTGCTGGATAACCGGACCTGCCCGGTGGGCATGGTGGCGAACCTTGAGAAGTTCTTCGCGCGGGAGTCGTGCGGTTGGTGCACACCCTGCCGCGACGGATTGCCGTGGGTGCAGAAGATCTTGGAGGGCATGTGCGACGGCGAGGGACACCTCGGCGACCTGCTGCGTCTGGAGCAGCACTGCAAGTGGCTGGCGCCGGGGAATACCTTCTGCGCGCTGGCGCCGGGTGCGGTCGAACCGTTGCAGAGTGCGCTGAAGTACTTCGGGGAGGATTTCGCCCGGCACATCAGGGAGAAACGCTGCCCCTACAGATGAAGCGAGAGCAATGACGACGATATACGTTGACGGAATCGCATACGAAGTCCCCGAGGGTCGCAATCTGCTGCAGGCGGTGCTGTCGGTGGGCCTGAACCTCGAGTACTTCTGCTGGCACCCGGCGCTTAACTCGGTCGGGGCGTGCCGGCAGTGCGCCGTTATGGCCTACAAGGATGAAGAATCGGAACTGGCAGGAAGGGGGAAACTGGTCATGGCGTGCATGACGCCTGCGACCGACGGGACCCGGATCTCGATCAAGGCGCTCGACGCGGTGGCGTTTCGCAAGAGCGTGATCGAGTGGCTCATGGTCAATCACCCCCACGACTGCCCCGTATGCGATGAAGGGGGGGAGTGCCACCTGCAGGATATGACGTATATGACCGGCCACACCTACCGCGAGTACCGGTTTACGAAGCGAACGCACCGGAATCAGGATCTGGGGCCGTTCATCAATCACGAAATGAACCGGTGTATCGCCTGCTATCGGTGTGTGCGGTTCTACCGGGATTTCGCCGGAGGAGACGATCTCGATGTGTTCGGGGCGCATGACCACGTCTATTTCGGGCGCAGGGAGGACGGTGTGCTCCAGAGCGAGTTTGCGGGTAACCTAGTGGAGGTCTGTCCGACCGGCGTATTCACCGACAAGACGGCCAAGCACAATTACACCCGCAAGTGGGATATGATCTCGGCGCCCTCGGTGTGCCACCATTGCAGTGTCGGCTGCAATACGATCGTGAACACGCGCAATGGCGAAACGCGGCGGGTGATCAATCGATACAACCGGGAGGTGAACGGCTACTTCCTGTGCGACCGCGGGAGGTTCGGTTACGACTTCATGAATTCCGGTCGGTTGGTTCGGGAGGCGCGGGTCGAGGGGCGCGTGGTGAGTTCCGAAGAAGGAGTGGCGCGAGCGGCGGAACTGATCGAGCGCGGTAGGGTGCTTGGGATTGGGTCGCCGCGGGCGAGCCTGGAGGGGAACTTCGCGGTGCGGCAACTAGTGGGACCGGAGAATTTCTGCAGCGGGATGGATCAGACGGAGCATGTGATCGCCTCCCGCGTGCTTGAGATCTTCCGGCATGGGCCGGTCCGGGCGGCGTCACTGCATGACATAGAGCAGTCCGATTCGGTGCTGGTCTTGGGCGAGGATCTGACCAACACGGCGCCGATGATGGATTACGCGGTTCGCCAGGCGGCGCGCAACCAGCCGATCCGCGAGGCGGTGAAGACAGTCGGCGTGGTATGGCTTGAGAATGCGATCCGGGAGCAGATACAGGATCAAACGGGGCCAGTGTTTGTCGCCACGCCGGCATTCTGCAAGCTCGATGCGATAGCGCGGCAGACCTTCCGGGGGGCGCCGGACGAAATCGCACTGCTGGGGTTTGCCGTGGCGCACGAGCTCGATCCGAAAGCGCCCCACGTAAAGGGATTGCCGGAGTCAATGCAGAAATTGGCGGCCTCGATCGCTCAGGATCTGCGCGAAGCTGAGCGACCGGCGGTTATCACGGGCAGCAGCCTGCGGACGCCGGCGATCGTGGAAGCGGCGGCGAGTGTGGCCAATGCCCTGCAGGGGCTCGGGCGGTCGGTGGGCTTGGCCGTGGCGTTGTCGGAGTGCAACAGCCTGGGAGCGGCCTTCTGCGACGGAATGGGATGGGACGAGGCGGTGAAGGCGGTCGAGGAGAAGGGGATCGATACGCTTGTCGTGCTTGAGAATGGTCTGTTCCGTCGAGCCGATACGTTGTCGGTTGAGCAGCTGCTGGCGAAAACCGCCCACCTGATTGTTCTCGATCACCTCGAGAGCGCGACCACACCCCGAGCGAGCATCCTTCTGCCGGTGGCGCCGTATGCAGCCGCCGGTGGCACGTTGATCAATTCCGAGGGGCGTGCCCAGCGATTTTTCCAGGCGCTGCCGCCGCAGGAAACGAGCCCGCCCGAAAGTTGGAGGTGGGTGCGAGATATAATGGAGCGCCTGGGGCGGGAAGAGGCCGGGCGGTGGCACAACCTCGACGATATCAACCGGGCGGCCTGCACCGGGTTGACGAAGATCGGTTCTGCAATCGAGCCGGCGCCGGAGGCGACCTACCGGGTCGTGCACCAGCGGATCCCACGCGCTCCGCACCGGTACAGCGGGCGGACGGCGGAAATGGCAGACCGGACGGTGCATGAAGCGAAGCCGCCAGTCGATGTCGACACACCGCTGGCATTCTCGATGGAGGGATACCAGGGCAGACCGCCGAGTCCGGCATTGATTCCGTTCTTCTGGTCGCCGGGATGGAACTCGGTGCAGGCGACGACGAAATACCAGCAGGAGGCCGGAGGGCACCTGCGTGGCGGTGACCCCGGAGTGCGGTTGCTGAAGCCGAAACAGGGAGTGCGCCCGGCGTATGCCTCTGAAATTCCCGTGACCCACACGCCGAAGGCGGGGGAGTGGCTGGCGGTGCCGCTCTACCACATCTATGGCAGCGAGCCGATGTCGGCGGCTTCGCCGCCGGTGGCCACCCTTGTACCCGAGCCATACGTGCTAATGAACGCCGATGATGTCGGGGGGATGCAGGCGGAAGCGGGAGCGATCGTCCGCGTGAAACTGGGGGACGAAGAACGGGAACTGCCGGTAGTGATGAGCCCGTCGTTGCCTCGGGGGCTGGTAGGTATTCCAGTCGGTATCGCGGGGAGCTGGGCCCTGGTCGTGCCGCAGAAGGTGACGGTAGCACCGGGAGAGACCGCATGACCGAAATGCTCGAAGCAGTGCTGATGGGGATTGCGCTGATGCTGGTCCCCGTGACAGTGGCGGCCGGACTGATCTGGCTGGAGCGGCGACTGCTGGCCCTATGGCAGGATCGATATGGCCCCAACCGTGTGGGCCCGTTCGGCCTCCTGCAGGTGGTGGCCGACATGATCAAGATCTTCACCAAAGAGGATTGGGTGCCACCCTTCGCCGATCGGGTGGTGTTCATCATCGCGCCGGCGATCATCGTTTTCACCGGCGTGCTGACGTTCGCGGTCGTGCCGATGACGGCATCGATCGGAGTGATCGATTTCAACGTCGGGTTGCTCGTCTTCCTCGCGCTGTCGTCGCTCGGATCCTACAGCGTGGTGCTGGGCGGTTGGGCCTCGAATAACAAATTCGCCCTGCTGGGCGGGCTGCGGGCATCGGCCCAGATGATCAGCTACGAGGTGTTCATGGGACTGTCGGTACTGGGCGTGGTGGCGATGGTCGGGTCGTTCAGTCTTCGGGATATCGTGCTCGCACAGGAGGGGCTCTGGTTTATCGTGCCGCAGTTCCTCGGATTTCTGGTCTTTTTGGTCGCCGGGCTGGCCGAGATGCGCCGCCTCCCCTTCGATATTCCCGAAGCCGAGAGCGAGCTGGTAGCCGGTTTCCACACGGAGTACTCGGGGATGAAGTTCGGGAGGTTTTTCGTCGGGGAGTACGTCGGAGTATTCGTGATTTCATCTATTGTCACCACGCTGTTTCTCGGGGGCTGGCTGGGGCCATGGTTGCCGGGGATAGTATGGTTCTGGCTCAAGACCTTCCTCGTGATGAGCTTCATCATCCTGCTGCGGGCGGCGCTGCCGCGCCCCCGGTTCGACCAACTGCTGTCGTTCGGGTGGAAGGTCATGCTGCCGATCGCGCTTCTGAACCTGTTGGTCACCGGGGCAGTTGTGCTGTGGCTGGAGAAAGGGTGAAGACGGGCGATGTTCATTAGCGCGATTCGGAGTATCTGGGAGGCGCTGACGCACACGTTCCGCAAGCGCGAAACGATCCAGTACCCGGAGGAATATCCGCCGCTGCCGGCGCGCTACCGCGGACGGATCATCCTCTCGCGCGACCCCGACGGCGGGGAGCGATGTGTCGCCTGCTACCTGTGCGCAGTCGTGTGCCCGGTGGACTGCATCGCCCTGCAGCAAACCGAGGATGAGCAAGGACGGCGGTACCCGGAGTTCTTCCGGATCAACTTCTCCCGCTGCATCTTTTGCGGCCTGTGCGAGGAGGCCTGCCCTACCTATGCGATCCAGCTCACGCCCGATTTCGAAATGAGCGAATTCATGCGCAACGCGATGGTCTACGAGAAGGAGCATTTGTTGATCGATGGCCAGGGGAAGTTCCCCGGCTATCACTACTACAAGGTGGCGGGACTGAAAATAAAGGGGAAAGACAAGGGGGAGGCGGAAAATGAGGCGCCGCCGGTCGACACGCGGGATCTGATGCCGTGAGGAAGGTGAAAGGACACAGATGGCAATCGTATTCTACATAGCGGCGATGGTGGCGGTGGTTTCGACCGCGATGGTGGTTACGCGGCTCAACCCGATACACGCGCTTCTATACCTGATCCTGTCTCTATTGAGCACGGCGGTGATGTTCTATGTGCTCGGGGCGCCGTTCGTGGCCGCGCTCGAGGTCATTATCTACGCTGGAGCGATCATGGTCGTGTTCGTGTTCGTCATAATGATGCTCAACCTGGGGGAGGAGACAGTACGCCAGGAGCGTGTGCTGCTGAAGCCGGCAATGTTTGTACTGCCGGCGATTCTCGCGGCTATTCTCGGAGCCGAACTCCTCTACCTGCTCTACTACGGCGGCCGCGCGGACACCGGGCAGGGAGTGGTGGGGCCGAAGCAGGTCGGAGTCAGCCTTTTCACGACCTACCTCTTTGCCGTCGAACTGGCTGCGATGCTGCTGCTGGCCGGCTTGGTGGGGGCGTTTCACATCGGCCGCCGGGAGAGCGAGCGGGAACTGACTGATACTGAGGGAACTTCGGAAGTGCGCCGGGCGCAGCCGGAATTGGGAAGGAAGTAGCCAATGGCGGATATACCGGTTGAACACGGCCTTCTCGTGTCGGTGATCATGTTCTCGATCGGCCTGATCGGCCTCCTGGTGCGGAGGAATATCATCTTCATGCTCCTGTCGATCGAGATCATGTTTAACGCCGCCGGACTGGCCTTTATCGTCGGATCCACCCGCTGGATTCAGCCGGACGGGCAGGTGATGTTCATGTTCATACTCGCGATGGCCGCGGCGGAAGTGGCGATCGGGCTGGCGCTGGTGCTGGCAATCTACCGTGGATTCAACACGCTCGATGCCGATCGGGCCAGCCGTATGCAGGGGTAACTATGCTTGAATTACTGTGGCTGGTGGTGGCGCTTCCGCTGTCGGGGTTTGTGATTCTGGCGACGCTGGGACGACGTCTCCCTCGTGCGGTGGCAACAGTCATTGGTGTGGGATCAGTCGGGCTGTCGGCGGCGCTTGTGATTGGGACCGGCCTGGAGTTCCTGTCGTCTGTGCAGTCAAGCGCCTCGTTCACGCAACACCTGTGGACTTGGTTTCAGGTCGGACGGTTCGAAGCGTCGGTAGCGCTGCGGCTCGATGCGCTGTCGCTGGTAATGATCTTCGTGGTGACCTTCGTGGGGTTTCTTATACACCTCTACTCCAGTGAGTTCATGGCCGATGACGAAGGTTACAGCCGGTTCTTCGCCTACATGAACCTGTTTGTCGCCTCGATGCTTCTCCTGGTGCTTGGCGAGAACCTGCTCCTCCTGTACCTCGGCTGGGAGGGGGTGGGGTTGTGCAGCTACCTCCTGATCGGGTTCTGGTACCGAGATCCGGCCAACGGTTCTGCGGCCCGCAAGGCGTTCATCGTGACCCGTATCGGCGACACGGCCATGGCGATCGCGCTTTTCATACTGGTGTACCAGTTCGGTACCCTGAGTATTCCCCGGATCCTGGAGCGGGCGCCGGAAGTATACGCCGTCGGATCGGGGATAGCGGTCGCAATCGCCGCTTTGCTTCTCGGCGGGGCGGTGGGCAAATCGGCCCAATTGCCCCTGCAGACGTGGCTCCCCGATGCCATGGCCGGTCCGACTCCCGTGAGTGCGCTGATCCACGCCGCGACCATGGTCACGGCTGGTGTGTACCTGATTGCGCGCATGCACACGGTCTTCGAACTGGCGCCGGTAGTACAGATGATGGTGGCGGTCATCGGGACGGCGACCATGATCATCTCGGGGTTCAGCGCACTGACGCAGCACGATATCAAACGGGTGCTGGCCTACTCGACAATCGGACAGATCGGGTACATGTTCCTCGGGCTGGGGGTGGGGGCGTACGCTGCCGCGATGTTCCACTTCATGACGCACGCGTTCTTCAAGGCGCTGCTCTTCCTTGGAGCCGGTGTACTGATCATGTGTCTCCACCATGAGCACGATATGTTCAAAATGGGCGGAATGCGAAAGTACTTCCCGGTTACCTTCTGGACGTTTCTGATCGGCGGTGGCGCGCTGGCCGCGGTACCTTTGGTCACGGCGGGCTTCTACAGCAAGGATGCGATCCTCTGGTATACCTGGAGTTCAGACAAAGGGAACGGATGGCTGTGGCTGTTTGGATTGATCGGGGCCTTCATCACGGCGCTTTATACGTTCCGGATGATCTTCATCACGTTCTTCGGACGGGCGAAAGCGAAGCCGAATCACAGCCCCGGGATGCGCACTCAACTGCCGCTGGTGGTGCTGGCCGTGCTTTCGGTCGTCGCGGGGTTTGTGTATCTCCCGGAGACGATGGGCCACTTCACTCCCTTTGCCGATTTGCTGCATACCGTTGTGCCGGCGGTGCCGATGGAGCATGTCGCTTTCTCGACTGAGCTGCAATTCCAGATCGGCACCGCGCTGGTGCCCCTGCTGGGGATCCTGCTTGCCTACCTAATGTATATCCGGGAGCCGTGGGCGGCGAAGAACCTGGCCAAGGACCGTCCGCGGGCCGGGATCTATCGTTTCTGGCAGTCGGGTTGGGGATTCGACTGGGTGTATGACCGGTTGTTCGTGCGGCCGTACTACTACGCGGCGAGGGTGAACCGCAGAGATGTAATCGACGCGCTCTATACCCTTCTGGCGCGAATCACCCAGGGGCTGAATATCCTGTTAGGGTGGAGTCAAACCGGGCGGGTTCGGACGTACGCGGCGGGGATTGCGCTCGGAGTGGTGGTGATGATAGCGATTATGGTGTTCGCATGATACTGGTGTGGTTGATTGCGATTCCTATTGTCGGCGGGCTGGCGGCCTGGACAGCGGGGAAGGCGCATGAGCAGGCATCGAAGTGGGTGGCGCTGTTCACCATGGTGGCTGAATTCGCACTCGCAGTGCTCCTCTGGGTGCGGTACTATCAGGCTGCTACAACCAGCGAGGCGGGGGTGTGGCTGATACAGTGGGCGGTGCCGTGGATACCCGCGTATGGCATCAGTGTGCGCCTGGCGCTCGACGGGATGAGCCTGCTGCTGGTTGTGCTGACCGCGTTCGTGGGATTGCTGTCAGTGGCGGTGTCGTGGAGCGGAATCACGCGGCGGGTGCCGTTCTACTTCTTCAATCTGCTGTGGATACTCGGCGGCGTAGTCGGTGTCTTCCTGGCGCTGGATCTCTTTCTCTTCTATGTTTTCTGGGAAATGATGCTGATTCCGATGTACTTCCTGGTCGGTATCTGGGGACACGAAAACCGCGTCTACGCCGCCATTAAGTTCTTCATCTTCACCCAGGCGAGCGGCCTGCTGATGTTACTGGCGATCCTCGGGCTGGCCTTTGCCTACGACGCCCAGACGGGGACATTCAGTTTCAACTATGCCGACCTGCTCGAGGCTCAAGTAAGCGGGGCGTATGGGATGTGGCTGATGCTGGGGTTCTTCGTGGCTTTTGCCGTGAAGTTGCCGGCCTTCCCGTTTCATCCCTGGCTGGCCGACGCCCACACCGAGGCGCCGACTGCGGGCAGCGTTATTCTCGCGGGCTTAATGCTCAAGACAGGGGCGTATGGGTTGATTCGGTTCGTGGTACCGCTGTTTCCGGAGGCGGCGGTGACCTTCGCGCCGTGGGCGATGACGCTCGGGGTGATTGGCATTCTCTATGGCGCCGTGCTGGCCCTCGGCCAGCGGGACCTCAAGCGGCTGGTGGCGTACACCAGCGTGAGCCACCTCGGATTCGTGCTGATGGGAATATTCGCCTTTAACGAACTCGCGTTGCAGGGGGCGCTATTGGAAATGATCTGCCACGGATTGAGTACGCCGGCGCTCTTTATCGTGGTGGGAATCCTGCAGGAGCACCTGCACACGCGGGACATGGAGCGGATGGGTGGCCTGTGGGCGAGCGTGCCGCGGATGGGCGGAATCGCGATGTTCTTCGCGGTTGCCTCGCTGGGTCTTCCGGGACTGGGAAATTTCATCGGGGAGTTCTTCGTGCTGGTAGGGACATTCAGGGTAAACGCCCCGGCTGCCGTTCTCGGGAGCCTTGGGCTGGTGGGAGCGGCGATCTACTCGCTCTGGATTATCCAGCGGGCCTTTCATGGCGAGCCGAGGGAGCGCTGGACGCTGCCCGACTTGAACGTGCGAGGGATGCTCGTGTTCGCTCCGATGGTCGTGGTGCTCGTGTGGCTCGGTGTGTACCCGCAACCGGTGCTGCAGACCACGGCAACCACGCTGCGGGGAATTCGCGATGCCGTGACCGGAACGGTGCAGTATGATCCACTCAATCATCGGGCGGTTCTTCCAGCCGAGGAGGCGGCCGTTGACACCGTCGCCGGGGAGGAAGGACGTTGAACCTCGGAGCGATTCTCCCGCACATGATCCTGGCCGCAGCCGCGGTGCTCGTGCTGCTGGCGCTGGCAATCCGGCGAAACCATGCCACGGCGTTCGCGTTGACCGCGCTGGGATTCGGGGTGGCGTTTGCCTCGCTCTGGCTGATCGGGGAACAGGCGCCGCATCTGATGCAACGGCTGCTGGTAGTTGACCTGTTTTCGCTCTTTGTCAGCGGGCTGGTGATGCTTGCCGGGCTGGGTGTGGCCTTCCTTGCCTACCACTACCTTGCGATCCGCAATGAGAACCGCGAGGAGTTCTATGCGATGCTCCTGATCGCGGTATTGGGCGCGGTGGTGCTGGCCGGGGCGAACCATTTCGTGACACTGTTTCTCGGGGTTGAAGTGCTCTCGGTGGCGCTCTACGTCATGATTTCGTACCTGCACGATAACCCGCGCTCTCTGGAGGCGGGGATCAAGTATGTCGTGCTCGCCGGGGCATCATCGGCCTTCCTCCTCTTCGGCCTTGCGCTCATTTACACCGATTCGGGCACCATGGATTTCACGGTTCTGGCATCGCGGCTCGAACTGGCCCACCTGCCGGGCCTGTATGTGCTGGTGGGGCTGGCGTTGGTGGTGGCCGGGGTCGGATTCAAGCTGGCGGTTGCGCCGTTTCACATGTGGGCGGCGGACGTGTACGAGGGAGCACCGGCGCCGGTCACGGCGCTCATAGCGACTGTCTCCAAGAGTGCGGTTGTCGCGGTTCTGGTGCGGTTCTTTGTCACGATCGAGGGGTACCGCTACGGAACCGTGGTTCTCGCAATGATGATCTTGGCAGTTCTTTCGATGCTGATCGGGAACCTCCTGGCGCTCCTGCAGGGGAATGTCAAGCGCATCCTCGCGTACTCCTCGATCGCGCACCTGGGGTATCTTCTCGTCGGGTTTCTGGCGGGAGGACAGCGGGGGATCGAGGGGGTGCTGGTGTACCTCGTGGCATACACTATCACGACGCTGGGGGCATTCGGCGTGATCGGGCTCCTGTCCGGGCCGACAGGGGAGCGGATCGAACTGACCGACTACCGCGGGCTCTTCTGGGAGCGGCCGTGGGTGGCTGCGGCGTTTACCGCGATGCTCCTTTCGCTGGCGGGAATCCCGCTGACCGCGGGGTTCGTGGGGAAATTCTTCGTCCTGACAGCCGGCGTGGGAGCGGCCCAATGGGTGCCGGTGATCGCGCTGGTGGTAGGCAGTGCGCTCGGGATCTTCTACTACACGCGCATCATTGCGACGATGTTCGCCCGGGGCGAGGGGGTGACAGCAGCGGGAACGGGGGAGATGCCGATCACCGGCGGCCTGGCTCTGACAATTCTGACCCTGGCGTTGTTTGCTATCGGCATGTACCCGACGCCGCTGTTGAATATCGTGCGCACGATGGTGCTTTACATTCCTTAACGGAGTTCGCCGACTGCGGCTTCGCGCTCCCAGAGATCATGCATGAAATTGAAGAGGGGCTCGCTCAACGAGACTTTGTAGGGCGTTGGATTGAGCTGGCGGAGGTGATCCCCGCGCAGGCGGTTGATCTGGGTGCGGCAGAATTCCCGCGACTCGGCCAGGGTCGGGACCGGCCCGGCCAAACGGCCATCCCACATGAGGTGGTGGATCGGCTCAACCTGCGATGGCGTGACCCAGGAACGCCTGGCGCGCTGGTAGGGGTGGCAGCAGAGGATTCGCTGGCTTGGCCCCGGAGGGTCCTCCCGTTCGCCCAGCATGACATCCAGGAGAGGATAACCTTCCTCGCCGTAGAGGCGGTAAGCGTTTTTGCGGCCGGGGATAGTGACTTTCGCCGGTTCCTCGGAGATCTTGATCCGCGGTCGGCCACTGATCTGGACCAGCTTGTAGACGACCCCGAGCGAGGGATCCCCGGCGCAGGTGACGAGGTGAGTCCCGACGCCGAAGATGTCGATTTCGTGTCCCTGCTCGTTGAGGGAGCGGATGGTGCTCTCGTTGAGCTCGTTGCTGGCGACGATGACGATGGGGGGAAGGTCGATTCCGGTCTTCTGCGCGGCGCTCCGGAAGAGGCTGCGGGCATGGCGAGACAGGTGGGAGAGATCGCCGGAGTCAAGGCGAATACCGGTCGGGCGGTAGCCGAACTCCCAGAGAGCCAACGACACGCAAAGAGCGTTAGGGAGGCCGGAACGAACCGTATCATAAGTGTCGACCAGCGCGAGGAAGTTGCCGGGGAAAGCGAGGGCGTAGGTGATGAAGGCGGCCAACTCGCCATCGTGGGTCGAGGTGAAGCCGAACTGGTCGCGAAAGCGGAAGACGGTGGCGACGAAATCGCGTTCGGTGCCGTCTATGTCGACCAGGTTCCGGCGCGGGATATTCTCGAGACCCGTGAAGGCGGAGATGTAGGCATGAGCCTGAGTGCCGACTGTGGGAATGTCAAAAACCTGCCCGGCAAGGACATTACTGGTGCCGGCGGCGCCGCCGAGGTAGCTGTAGCGGGCCGCCGACATGGCGCCATCCGGTCCCTGGGCGCGGCGCAGACCAAATTCGACAATCGACCTTCCCTCGCCGGCGGCCAAGCGCAGGCGCGCGGCATTGGTGGCTACAAGACTGGCGTAGCCGATGAGGTTCAGGAGGGTGGATTCCAGCAGTTGGCAGATGCCAAGAGGACCTTCAACCCGGAGGACGGGAACACGGGGGAACACAATGTCCCCTTCGCGAATCGCGTACACCCGAATCCGCGAGCAGTCGAGACCGGACAGCCAGTGTTTAAATGCCTCGTTGCGCAGGGCCATTCGTTCCGCAACGAAATCAATGTCGTCTTCGGTCCACCGGTAGTTCTCAACAAACGAGAGCGCTTCGCTTATTCCGGCGCAGACAGTGAACTCGCCGCCGAATGGGTTGCGGCGGAAGAACAGGTCAAAGACAGCCGGATCGTCGTGCTTCCCCGCCGTAAAATAGGCGTGCGCCATCGTGACCTCATATAAGTCGGTCAGCAGAGGAGTGATAAAAGGGTTCGCACCTCTCATGACGGCAGACGCGGGCGCGGGGGAATCAGATGGGGTCGCGAGGTTGGGTTCGGCAGTGGTCCAGCGCCGGCATGTGGTTTAACCGGCTTCGCCCTGACGGGTTCCAGAGGGGGCGGCCGTTCGTGTCCAATATGCAAACCTCGGGGGGATTTGCGCGTTATAGGAGTGCCAGCACGCGCACAGGTACGCCTGCCGCGACAACCCCAGCTTCGCAATTCTGCCGCATTTCGTTGGTGCAGGACGAGATGAGCAGAACGGGCAATAGCCCGCCAAGCTGCTCCTGTAGCGCGAGACTGATAGACATAGACGGATTACCGGGAGGCGATGAGTATGCAGAAACCCTTGGAATTGCTGTTTCGAGATATTCCCAAGTCAGATGCGACGATTGACCTGATCAATACGCGGGTGGAGAAACTCGAGCGCATCTGCGATCACATCACGACATGCCGGGTGACACTGAGCAAGCCGCAAACGTCCCAGGAGACCGGCAATCCTTTCCAGGTGATGATTGAAGTGCGGATTCCTCCGGGTCACGACCTCGTGGTGCGGCGCGATCCGGGGGATATGGCGATGCATGACGCGCTCGATGTGGTCGTGCGCGACGCGTTCAGCGCAATGGAGCGACAGGTCAAGGAACTGATGCAGCGCCAGCGCAAAGAGGTAAAGACAGCTGCCCAGCAGGACAGCGTCGCGATCGTCGAGGAGATATTCACCGACGAGGAGCACGGTTTCTTGCGAACGCTCGACGGGCGGAGCGTCTACTTCCACAAAAATGCGGTGATTAACGACGACTGGGAACGCCTTGAGGTGGGTACAGGTGTGCGGTATGTCGAGGAGATCGGGGAGGAAGGCCTGCAGGCGTCGACCGTCCAGATAGTCGACAAACCAGGGGTGCGTCGTCCGAAGGTCGAGTAGCGAGGTCTGGCAGAGAGGCAGGAGAAGCAGATGTTCACCTATGCGTCGGGAAAACAGGTTGCCGTGCCGGAGATCCGAATCCACCGGGAGCTCACGCTTCCTGCGACGGAAACTGCATTGGTAGTCGTGGATATGCAGAATGATTTCGTCAAGGAAGGGGGGGCGCTGGTTGTCCCCTCGGCAATGGCGACCGTGCCGCGGATTGCCCGATTGCTGGACCGAGCGCGACAGGCGGACGTGCATGTCGCCTACACGCAGGACACCCAGGTTGAGGGCGACCCCGAATTCGAGGTGTGGCCCAGGCACTGCGTGAAGGGGAGTTGGGGGTGGCAGATTATCGAGGAACTGGCGCCTCGTTCGGATGATCTGGTATGCCCGAAAAACCGGTACGACGGTTTCTATGGGACATGGCTGGGGCATTTCCTGGGGAATATCTGGCGTACGAGACATCTAGTAATTGTCGGGACGGTCGCCAACATCTGCGTGCTGCATACGGCGGCATCGGCCGGTCTGCGGTGGATCGATGTGGTTGTTCCGGCGGACGGAATTTCGGCGCTGACCGAATTCGATCAGATGCTGACCCTTCATCAGGTCGGCCGGCTCTACGCCGGCGAACTGGTCCAGTCGGTGGATAATCTGAGTTTTGAGAGTGTAGTGAAACGATCGCAGTAGTAGGCGTTCGGCCGGAAAGGAAGGGGTGATATGCGGACTAAACTGAGGGCAGGGGTGTTTGTTTGCCTGGTCTGGCTCGCGGGAGCCATCTCGATAGCCTGTTCGGGGAATACGAATCAAACCGCCCAGCAGAACGGCGCCGGACAGAATGGTGAAAATACCGGAATTACGGCGCAGGCGGATCTTGAACCGACCGCAGGGAACGAGGCTCAGGGAGTGGTCACATTCACCGAAACGCCCGAGGGAGTGCGAATCGTGGCGAACCTCCGTGGGCTGCCGCCTGGCCGCCACGGCTTCCACGTCCACGAATTCGGCGACTGCTCGGCTCCCGACGCCGAGAGTGCTGGCGGGCACTTCAACCCGACCAACCAGCCCCACGGCGCACCGGCCGACATCCAGCGCCACGACGGCGATCTGGGCAACATTGATGCCGGTCCGGATGGCACAGCGCACTTTGAATGGGTGGACCCGGTGATGGAACTGACGGGGGAGAATTCGATTGTCGGGAGATCTGTTATTGTGCACGCCGCCCCCGATGATTTAACTTCTCAACCGAGCGGCAACGCCGGGGCCAGGCTGGCCTGCGGCACGATCAGGATTGAGCAACGGTAGGGCGAACCGGCAACGGTCACGCAGGCAGCCCGGGCAGGAGAACGCACCCAGTTTGTCTAGCGGAAAGCACGATGCGATAGTGGTCGGTTCCGGCCCGAATGGGTTGGCGGCTGCAGTACAACTGGTGCACGCCGGGCTGAAGGTGCTCGTGCTCGAAGCGGCTGACACGCTCGGCGGCGGGATGCGTTCGGCCGAATTGACTTTTCCGGGGTTTGTACACGACATCTGCTCAACACTGCATCCACTGGCCGCAGCATCACCGGCGTTCGCCCGACTGCAGCTAAACGACCACGGCCTGGAGTGGATCCGTCCCCCAGTGGCGGTGTCGCACCCGCTCGACGATGGCACCGCAGTGCTGCTCGAAATGTCGCTGGCGGCAACGGCCTCCCGGCTCGGCGAAGATGGTCCGGCGTATGAGCGGCTGATGGGTCCGCTTGTGAAGAACTGGTCGAGCCTTCTCCCGGAACTGCTTGCGCCCCTGCACTTCCCGCGACATCCTCTATTGCTTACCCAATTCGGTCTGCAAGCCCTGCGATCGGCCGAGTCGTTGGTCGATGCGCACTTCACCGGCCCGCAGGCGCGAGCGCTGTTTGGCGGAATCGCCGCCCACTCAATGCTCGCGCTCGACACGCCGGCCTCGGCTGCAGTCGGGCTCGTCCTGGGGGCATCGGCGCATGTCGAGGACTGGCCGATGCCGCGTGGGGGAGCGCAGAAGCTTGCCGATGCCCTGGTATCATATCTTCGGGCGAGCGGCGTCGAGTTTGTCACGAACCACCGGGTGAAAGATCTGGCGGACCTCCCGGAGGCAAGGGTAGTGCTGCTTGATATCACCCCGCGCCAGTTCCTTCAGATCGCGAGTGACAGCCTGCCGCAGAGCTACCGGAAACGAATGCAGGCATACCGCTATGGGCCGGGCGTTTTCAGGGTTGACTGGGCGCTTTCCGGGCCGGTCCCGTGGACAGCAGAAGAGAGTCGACGATCCGGAGTTGTGCATATCGGGGGTACATTTGAAGAAATCGCCGCCAGTGAACTGCTCGTGTGGCACGGGCGACATCCGGAGCGGCCCTATGTGCTTCTTGCCCAGCAGACCCTGTTCGATCCGACCCGCGCTCCGGAAGGCCATCAGACCCTTTGGGGTTACTGCCACGTGCCGAACGGCTCGACGGTCGATATGACCGCAGCGATTGAGCAGCAGATCGAACGGTTCGCACCCGGATTTCGAGACCTTGTGCTGGCGCGGCACACCATGAATTCGGCTGACATGGAGGCGCACAACGCGAACTATGTCGGCGGGGACATTAATGGTGGCCTGCAGGACTTGAGGCAGATGTTCAGGCGACCGGTCGGGTTGTTTTCCCCCTACCGGACCCCCCTGAAAGGAGTGTACCTCTGCTCATCATCGACCCCGCCGGGGGGCGGAGTTCACGGCATGTGCGGGTATCATGCGGCCCGACGGGCGTTGCGGGATTGGTTCTGACAGGGGGGAGAGGGGAGTGGCCCAAGCCTCGCGCGGATGTTTACGCCGCTCTGTATCCACAACACCATAAGGCGGATACGAGCAAATGATGAAAGTTTTCGTTCAAGACCGAGATTGTGAAAAATTTCCCGTGCATTACGGTCGAATTTATCGCTTATTGGGAGCGAGTCTCAAGGCCGAGGACTTCAGCAGCCGGCATAGACGGGCATCGGCGAAAGGATACAACCATGGGTGTACTCTCAATCAATAATCTGCGCCTTTCGCTCGGCGGCAAGCCGATTCTGCGCGATCTGACGATCGACTTCTGGGAGGGGCACGTGCACGCGGTAGTCGGGCCGAACGGTGCAGGGAAATCCACGCTCGCTGCGACCATAATGGGACTAAACGGTTACCGGTCGTACGACGGCGACATCCTGTTCAACGGCAAATCGATTACCGCCTGGCCGATCGACCAACGGGCTCGCCAGGGCATCACCCTCGGCTGGCAGGAACCGGCCCGGTTCGAGGGTTTGTCGGTCTGGGAGTTCCTGGCGTCGTCGGCAAAGGACAAAGGCAAAGACAACCTGCGGCGCATACTTGAGGAAGTGGGGCTGAATCCCGACGACTACCTGCGGCGCGCGGTCGACAAAACGCTGAGCGGCGGGGAGCGCAAGAAGGTCGAACTGGCGTCGATTCTGGCCATGGAGCCGCGGGTCGCGATCCTGGATGAACCGGATTCCGGTATCGACATTGAATCACTCGAACGGATTTTTGAAGCGGTGCGGCTGCTCCGGAAACGGGGAACGACCGTGATCCTCATTACCCACAGCCTGGCGGTACTCGACCAGGCGGAACATGCGTTCCTGCTGTGCAAGGGGAGTGTGGTCGACAAGGGGCCGGTGGAGAAGATCCGGCGGTATTTCGAGGGGAAGTGTCTGGCGTGCGACCACAAGAACTTCCCGGAAATCAACGGGGCGGAGGGGGTGCAGTGAGCACGAATACGCAGCTGATCGCTGATCTCTACGAAAGCATAAATGCCGATCCGCACCAGTTGGCCGACCCGGATGTCGCGCACATGGAGATCAACCACAACCGGGTGCTCGGGATGCACTCGGTGCCGGGGCTGCATATCGACGTCGAGGAGCTTGCCGACGGGATCAGCGCGGTGATCCGCCTGGATGAAGGGACGATTGTCAGCAGGCCGGTCCACCTCTGTTTCGGCATGCTGCCGAAAGAGGGGGTGCAACGGATTGTCCTCGATGTCGACATCAGCGCGGGTTCCGATATCGCGCTTCTGGCTCACTGCACGTTTCCGTTCGCGATCAATGTGCAGCACCTGATGAATGCCGGGATCAGGATCGGCGAAGGGGCGAAGTACCGGTACTTCGAGCGGCATGTCCACAGCCCGAGCGGCGGGGTGACTGTCATCCCGAAGGCGATTGTCACGGTCGGCGCCGATGCGATGTTCAAGACCGAGTTCGAACTACTCAAGGGGCGGGTGGGGATGATGGATATCGACTATGAAGCGACCTGCCATGCCCGGAGCCTGCTGGATATGTCGGCGCGGATCTCAGGCCGGGGCGACGACCGGATCAAGATCACGGAAACGGCTCGCCTGGTCGGCGAGTACGCCAAAGGGGTATTGACCTCCAAGATCGCAGTACGGGAGCGGGCAAAAGCGGAGGTCTACAGCCGGCTGTCAGCCAGCGCGGCATATGCGCGGGGGCACGTCGATTGCAAAGAGATTATCCAGGATCAGGGGCAGGCCCAGGCGATTCCGATTGTCGATGTACGGCACCCGAAGGCACACATAACGCATGAAGCGGCAATCGGCAGTGTCGACAGCAAGCAGTTAGAGACGCTCATGTCACGCGGCCTGTCGGAGGATGATGCGGTTGAAGTAATTATCGGGGGGTTGCTGTCGCGGTAAGCGAATCGCATTGCGTAATACTTCAGGTTGTCGAGCCAACTTACTTATAGTCAAAGGGTTGTGGCGGCGCATGCGTGAAAGTCGCGCTGCCCGGGCTGAGCATGGAACCTTTCGTTACCCCCCCTGTTATTCTGTGTGACGGTATTTCCCAGGGATAGAAAGGAGAGTTGTATCGGACGTGGAAACAGCGAACCGGATACGACAGCACACCTTGACGCCCTCTTCTCGTTATTTTGCCGAGTTCTACAGCTTACGAACAAACGCCAGTCCCGGCCGCTGAAGTGACGCCGGCCCGACTGCCGGCGCCGTTGTCTCCGGGCAGATGACCGGACGATGACATCCCGGCGGTGTTGTTCATGTCTTGCCGCCCGTTCGGCGGGACGGTCGTCCGTTTTCCAGTCCGTACCAGATTTGGTGCAATTCACCTTGTCGGCAGCCCGGATTATCCATAGCCGGACCATCGGTTTCGGCAGCGCAGGAGGGAGTGTGGCGGTGAAATGCTCCTGACGGTGATACTCTTTGCCCTCCTTGTCAGCGTGGTGCTGACGGTCGTTATGATCGCGGTCTTCCGCTGGCAGCGGCCGGGCGCCAAGGGGTACTGGTCATCCGCGCTCTACCTGTTCGCCTTTCTGTTTGTGGCGAACTGGGCGGGTGGCGTGTGGCTGACACCGTTCGGCCCGGCGGCCTGGGGAATTTACTGGGTCCCGTTCGTTATTACGGGGTTTGTCGTGGCACTGCTGCTGCTGTTTATCGCGCCGAACCGCCGCCCGCGTTCGGTCGAGGAGGCTGAAACGCAGGCGGCTGTGCAGGCGGGAGCGCCCGGAGTCCTCGGCGTCGTGCTGTGGATCTTGATCGTGGCGCTCGCTCTCTCGGTGGCAGTCCACTACGCAGCCGCGTGAGCAAGTAGTCCATAGCCTGTGAACCTGGAAAGGAGCACGAACCATGCTGCGCAGTATGAAGGAGTTGGAAGGGTACAATATCCTGGCGCGTGACGGGGAGATCGGCAAGGCGACCGACTTTCTATTTGACGACACCACGTGGGCGCTTCGCTACGTCGTCGTCGACACGGGGAACTTTCTGACCGGTCGCAAAGTCATCGTCCCACCGTCGGCGCTGGGAAAACCGGACTGGCACAATAAGTCGTTTCCGGTGAATCTCACCCAGGGACAGATCAAGAACAGCCCGCCGATCGAATCGACCCAGCGGGTGACGCGGACCTACGAGGAAGACCTCTACCGACACTACGAGTGGCAGCCCTACTGGGGCGGCCGGGCGACCGGTCCCACGCCGACCGGGCCGAACACGGTCGGCGGGACAACCGCCGGCACCGGTCGGACAACGCCGGGTGGTGCGGCTGGGCGTATGGATGAGACAATGCGCTCGGCAGCGCCGGCTGCCCATCTCAAGAGCGTCGAGGACATCCGAGGGTATGCCGTGGGAGCGACCGACGGCAACATCGGCGAGGTCGATGACTTCGTGATCGACGACGATGCCTGGCACCTGCGCTATGCCATTGTCGACACGGCCAAATGGCTTCCGGGGAAGAAGGTCATGCTGCCGATCCCGATCATCCAGAACATTCAGGATGATGACTCGGTGGTGCGGGTGGAAGTCCCCAAGGATAATATCAAGAACGCGCCGGAGTTCGATCCGAATGCTCCCGTGAACCGGAAGTACGAAGAGATACTCTTCGACTACTACGGTCGTCCGCGCTACTGGAAGTAAGAGCATTCGGTCGTGCGACGAAGGGTCGGTCGATCGCAGAAACGCGGCGGCCGACCGCGCTGCGGCGCATCGTCGCGCAATTCGGTGTGAGGCTAGTGGTATGTCAGGGTTCAGTTGGTTTGAGGGAGGATCAGGGGGAACCGACGATGCCCGGGAGTTCGTGGAACCGGTGCGTGCCGGATTGTCCGACAGCTACGGCCGCCGTTACGTCTGCCGCTTGGGCACTATGCGTCGTCGTCGTCCAGGACGGCGAGTCGCGACGAGTCCGACCGGATCCGGCCATTCGGCTGGGACGCGCGGCGAGCGGCACTCGGCGCTGATCCTTCCGGGCAATCCGGCGGGGTGGGGTCGGGCTTCGAAGAAACGGAGAGGTCGACCTAGGCGAAGGTCATCGGGCGAAGCGGAGGAAGTCGCCGAGCGTCGACGTAACAGCTGGAACCTGCCCATGCCCGTCGAGGGGATGGATCAAGTGCTCAGCAGCCGGAGAGGGTAGAGGATAATATGGATGGCGAACTGAAGCCGAGCGTGGAACAGCGGCCCGAGCGCTCGCGCCGGAAGCCGGCGGACACGCCGAAAGAGCCGACCCCGAAACCTGATCGTCCGCCGCCTCGGCCGCGCAAGGAGCCCG
>JBGSIV010000258.1:0-21807 GCA_041742355.1 Candidatus Zixiibacteriota bacterium | reverse complement strand
GGAGGTTATGGCGGCGCTGGCGCCGGCCAGGCGGCGGGTGACGGAACTGGTCATTCCGTCCGGGGAGCGGGCGAAGAGCGCGGCGGTGCTTCAGGATATGTACACGTTTCTGCTGGAGAGCGGCGTTTCCCGCAACGACTTCATCGTGGCGGTGGGCGGCGGGGTGGTGACCGATCTGGCCGGGTACGCTGCGGCGACCACGCTGCGCGGTCTCGGCTGGGGAGCGGTGCCGACGACGCTCCTGGGAATGGTGGACGCGGCGATCGGCGGCAAGACGGGGATCAATCATGCACTGGGGAAGAACCTGATCGGTGCGTTCTGGCAGCCTTCGTTCGTGCTGTGCGATCTGGTGTTTCTGGAGACGTTGCCGGGGCGGGAGTTTATGGCCGGGATGGGGGAGGTGGCGAAGTATGCCGGGTTGGCGGGCGGGGAGTTCATCGACCGGCTCGAGGCCCACCTCGGGCAGGGAAATCTGCTGGAGCCGGAGTCGCTGGGAGGGTTGATCGATCTGTCGGCGGCGTATAAGGCGGAGACGGTGGCATGCGACGAGCGGGAGGGGCGGCTGCGGATGCGGCTAAACCTGGGGCATACGTTCGGCCATGCGATCGAGAAGGCGCTCGGGTTCGGGAAGCTGCTCCACGGCGAGGCGGTGCTGCTCGGGCTGGATGCGGCGATCGAGCTGAGCGGGATTCTTCGTCCCGCGCGGCGGAAACGGCTGGTGAAGTACCAGGAACTGGTCGGGCGGCTGATGGCCAGGGTGCCGTACCGTACGGTACACCGGGAGCACATACTGGCGGCGATGGCCTTTGACAAGAAGCGGGTCGGGGAGAAGATGAGATTTGTCTTGCTCGATGCCCCGGGGCAGCCGATAATAACCGAAGCCGTTCCGGAAGCTGCCGTTTCAGAGGCAGTGGCGCTGATGCTGGAGCACTACGATTCAAAAGGAGCTCGTCATGCCCCGAATTCTCGTGGTCAACGGTCCCAATCTTAACCTCCTGGGGAAGCGGGAGCCGGAGATCTACGGTTCGTCGACGCTTGAGGATCTGAACAGCCGCCTGGGCGAATTCGCCCGGGAGTTGAAGTTCGACCTGGCGTTTTTTCAATCGAACAGCGAGGGGGAGATCATTGACTATATTCAGAAAGAGGGGCCGACGGCGGACGGCATGATTATCAATCCCGGGGCGCTGACGCATTACAGTCACGCGTTGCGGGATGCGATTTCTGCGGTGGGGATTGAGACAGTCGAGGTGCACCTGTCCAACATCTACGCCCGGGAGGAGTTTCGCCGTCACTCGGTGATCGCTCCGGCGGTGCGGGGGCAGGTGACCGGGTTCGGGTTCTACGGCTACGCGATGGCGCTGTCGTATTTCGCCGATACAACGAAGGCCTAACAGATCAACGGAATTGACGTCATGAAACGGATTTCACTGATTGCGATCGCGCTGCTGCTGCTGTTGGCCGCGTGCAGGAAAGACGAGCGGATCTCACGGGACGAGGTCCTGGCGACGCTCGATGTGCTCGAGCAGAAGCTGGAGTGGCTGGACTACCGGGTGGGGCAGGAGACCTGGGAGCTGTACACGACCGGGCGGTCGGATTCGCTCGAATTTTACCGCGGTCTGACCAATTATGTCGTGTCGGATCCGGAGACGTTCGCGGTCGTTCGCCAGGGGAAACCGATGGTGACCGACAAGGAGGATGTCCGCCGGGTGGAACTGCTCGAGTCGGACCTGCTGCTGGCGCAGGTGGAGGCATCGCTGCCGGTGACGCGGGTGCGCGATTCGCTGGTGAATATTGATATCGAGTTCCGGGCGGATTTCGACGGCCAGAAGCGGTCGCAGAGCTACCTGTACCGGCTGTATCGGACGGATGGGGACCGGTTTCGTCGGGAGAGCGCGTTCCGGGCCTACAATAGTATCGGTGACACGCTGGCGGGCGGATTGGAGCAGTTGATACGGCTGCGCAACCAGGGAGCGGCGAAGTTGAGCGCCGCGAATTTCTTCACGCTGGTATTCAAGCATCAGGGGTTGGATGCGCCGCGGTACCTGTCGATTCTCAATACGCTTGATTCGCTCAGTCTGCAACCATACAAGGATATCCTGAACCGGGCGCAGGAGAAGCTCGGGTACGACCGGCTGGAGATCTGGGACCTGGCGTTTGCTTATGCGGAGATCAATCGAACGGGGGACTACTATTTCCCGGCCGATTCGCAATTCGCGATGATATCGCGGAGCCTCAAGGCGCTCGGGTATGATCTCGACAAGCTGCCGATTTACTTCGATCTGCAGCCGCGCAGCGACAAGTCGCAGCTGGCGTATGCATTTCCGATCAAGCCTCCCTACGATGTCCGGGTGCTGGCGAATGTCACGGACGGGTACCAGAGTGCCCGGACGCTCATGCACGAGATCGGCCACGCGCTGCACATGACGCACATCGCGCAGGATCGAGCGCTGTTTGTCAACAGCGTGTCGGAGTCGTGGCAGGAGGGGATGGCGCAGCTGGTGGCGGCGCTCATCGATGAGCCGGACTGGCTGATCCGGTATGCGGGGATGTCGCCGGAGACGGCGACGGCGTTCCTGCGGGCGCGGGCCGAGCAGGAGATCATCTACCTGCGCACGACGATCATGCGCCTGATATGGGAGTATGAGGCGTACCAGAACCCGAACCAGGATTTGAACAAGCTGTACTGGGATCTCTTCGAACGCTACATGATGCTGCCTCGGCACGACGATTTGAAGCCGTGGGCGAGCATTATCCACTATACGACCCACCCGGTGTACGTGCACAACTACCTGTTCGGCGACATGATTACGGCGCAGTCGCTCGTGTCGCTGCAGCGGATGTACGGCACGCTGATCGACAATCCGTCGGTGGGGTCGTTCCTGAACCAGAACTATTTCCGGTTCGGGGCGCGCTACGAGTGGCGCGACCTGCTTGAGCGGGGCACGGGGGAGCGGCTCGATCCGCAGTACCTTGCCCGGCGGCTCGGGATCGGTTCGGGCGTGGCGGCGTCGTCGAGCTCCGGGTTATAGGCCGAAGGCAAAGGTGAACTCAAAGCCGAACTGCTTGAGGTTGTATGGCAAGGGTTCGCTGAAGGCGAATATTCCGGCGGCCTGGTCCTCCGTTTCGATCACCCGGAAGTAGACTTCTTCGCGCAGGGCGCGGGTGAAGCCCGTGAAGGACTGCAAGCCGATCCCGATTCTCCACAGAGAGTGAACTCCTCCGTCGTCGTCAGCCCGTTCGGTGGCATTCAGGGAGGCGCGTCCGGCCTCGCCGCGCAGGTACAGGGATGAGTTTCCGTCAGGTCTGAAGATCCACGTGGCGGTCGCACCATACGACCACATCCGCACAATCGCATCATTCACTTTCACCGGCCAGCACCACACGACATCTGTCCGCAGGCCGAGTCTCAGCCAGGGAGTCACGGCGTAATCGGCGCCGACCCCGACCCCGGGCGTGATCCGCCGCCATGCCTCCCGGATGTCGTCGCTGACGCCGCCAGTCAGGTAGGCCATGTTGATGTTGGGGCTGATCATGATCGGCCGCTTGTTTACGGTCTTCTGTTCGCTTTCGCGGTGTTGACGAGTTCCGGCGTTGCGGGTGGCCTGAGCGTGCAGGGGTTCAAAGGTACAGACCAGGCAGAGAGCCGCAGCCGCGAGTACTGCGTGAGACTTCATGGATATCCTCCTCCCCAGAAGGCAGTGTTTTCAGTCAAACCACAGGGAATATCGGATTGCCCGGGGTGTTCGGGCAAGGTGTTTTTCGCAAATCTATTGTGCTTGTGATGGACGGGCAAAGCGCATACTTTACCGGCTCACTGCAATCGAAGACAGGCGAATGTCATACACAGCGAACAGCAAGAGCATTACCGAAGGACCTATCAGCCGGACCGTCATTTCGCTGGCGGCGCCGGTGGTGCTGGCGCAGTTCTTCGAGTTCGCGCTGGCCAGCACGGACTACTTCTGGGTGGGCAAGCTCGGGCCGCATGCGCAGGACGCGATCACCACGAGCATGGTGACGATCTGGACTCTGTTTTCGGCCATCGGCATCATTTCGGTCGGCATAACGGCGGTGGTGGCCCGGAACATGGGGGCCGGCAATCCGGAGCGAGCGGCGTTTTACGCTCGCCAGGGGCTCGCGATGGGGGTGGGGATGGCGACGGTGATAACGATCGCCGCGATGTTTCTCACGCCGCCGGCACTGCGGTTCATGGACACGGGGCCGGAGACGATCGCCATGGCGATTCCGTACATGCGGACGATTTACGCCTTTTCGCTCTGCTTCTTCGTCATGGACATTTCGTATGCGATCTTCCGGGCGGTGGGGGACACGAGGACGCCGACGGTAATCGGCATCGGCATGGTCTTCCTGAATATGGGGCTCGATCCGCTCTTCATTTTTGGCTGGGGGCCGGTCCCGGCGATGGGGGTGACCGGGGCGGCGGTGGCGACCGGGATATCGGTAACTACGGCCGCGGCGGTGGTGCTGGCTCTTCTCAATCGCGGTCGGGCCGGTTTTGAGGTCAAGCCGCTGTTGCGAATTCCGCCGGTGTTTCCGGAGATGCTCAAGATTGCCCGGATTGGCCTGCCGATCGCGAGTCACTCGTTTGTGTTTGTGGCGGTGTACTGGTTCCTCATCAAGATAGTCCATCAGTTCGGGACGACGGCCGGGGCGGCGATGGGGATCGGCAACCGGATGGAGTCGTTCTCGTACCTGATCTGTTCCGGGTTTTCGGTGGCGGCAGCGACCATGGTGGGGCAGAATCTCGGGGCGGGCAAACCCGAGCGGGCGGCGCGCTGCGCCTGGGGGGCAACCGGGATCGCGATCGGGGTGACTTTGACGGTGTCGGTGTTTTTTCTCACGATTCCTCGGACGATAGCCTCGATTTTCACGGACAGTCCGGAGGTGCTCGACATGGCGGTCGACTACCTGATAATCCTCGGGTTATCGCAGGTAACGATGGCGGTTGAGATTGTGCTGGAAGGAGCGTTCGGCGGGGCCGGAGATACGATGCCGCCGATGCTCGTGATGGTGCCGGGGGCGCTGGCGCGGATCCCGCTGGCCTACTACCTGGCGTTCACGCTCGGCTGGGGGATCAGCGGGGTGTGGTGGACGCTGACGATTACGACCACGATTAAGGCGATTATCCTGGCCTGGTGGTTCCGGCGGGGGGGCTGGAAGCTCAAGGAGGTCTGATTCTCATTGACCCTGCTGTTGCGACCGCGTTAATTCGGATAAGAGGACCGCAAACCGTAGAAGTGGAGAGACCCGCCATGAGCCGCCGTTATGTTCGCGTGCGATCAGCCAATAATTCGATAACCTGGGGCCGCCTGTCCGACGACGATGTCATCACTCCACTGCGGCAGTCGCCCTGGCTGGGAGAGGTGGCCGCCGGGTCGCCGGTCAAGCTGAGCGAGGCGACCCTGCTGGCCCCGGTGGAGCCGAGCAAGATTGTCTGTATCGGGCTGAATTACCATGCCCATGTCCAGGCCAGTTACTCGGCCGATGAAGCGCCGGAACGCCCGCTGATTTTCCTGAAGCCGCCATCGTCGATAATTGGCCCCGATGACAGGATCGTGCATCCCTCGCAGTCGCAGCGGGTCGACTACGAGGCGGAGCTTGGGGTTATTATCGGCCGGACGGCGAAGGATGTGCCGGAGAACGAAGCGGAGAAATACATATTCGGGTTGACCTGTGTCAACGATGTCACGGCGCGGGATTTGCAAAAGGTCGACGGGCAGTGGTCGCGGGCGAAGGGGTTTGATACGTTTTGCCCGGTGGGGCCATGGATCGTGTGCGACCAGCGGTACGAGAACCTGCTGGTGGAGGGCATTCACAACGGTGAGACGAAGCAGTCCGGCCGTATCGCGCAGATGATATTCAAGATTCCGTTCCTGATCAGCTACATTTCGTCGGTCATGACGCTCCTGCCGGGGGATCTGATCTCAACCGGGACGCCCTCGGGGATCGCTCCGATGAAGCCGGGCGACCGGATCGAAGTACGTATCGAATGTATCGGCAGCCTGTTTAACACGATGGCCGACTGAGCGAAGGACTGTCTGGCGGGTACAATGGATAACGGCAGCATGGCAGTATGACGGAACGATTGTACTATACGAATCCCGGGTTGCTCGAGTTCGAAGCGACGGTCGTGGAGGTTGGCGAGGAAAGCGGGCGGCACCTGACTGTGCTCGATCGCTCGGCTTTCTACCCGACCTCGGGCGGGCAGCTCTTCGATACGGGGTTCCTCGGCGGCGTGCCGGTTATCGATGTCGATGAGGGGCCGGCGGAAGAGGTCCGGCACTGGACGGCGAGTCCGGTGGGAACGCCCGGTGAGCGGGTGGCGGGGATGGTTGACGCCTACCGCCGCCGCATGCACCGTCAGCAGCATACCGCCCAGCACATTCTGAGCCAGACGTTCGTTCGGTTGTTCGGATACGAGACGGTGTCGGTGCACCTGGGGGAGGAGTACGGGGCGATCGAGCTCAATGTTGAGAAGATCAGCGAGGAGCAGTTGCGCGAGGCGGAGGAGCGGGCGGTGGAAGCGGTGTTTGGTGACCTGCCGGTAGAGATACTCTTTGCCGAGCGAACCGAGGCGCTCAAACTGCCGTTGCGCAAGGTACCGAAGCGGGAAGGGGTAATCCGGATCATCAAGATCGACGGTTTCGACCACTCGGCCTGCGGTGGGACGCACTGCGACCGGACGGGTCAGGTGGGGTTGCTGAAGATAGTCGGGGTCGAGAAGATGCGGGGGCACGCGCTGGTGAATTTTCTCGCGGGGGAGCAGGCGCGGGCGGATTTCGCCGTTCGGTACGCTGTCACCAGCCAGTTGACGCGGAAGTTGACGTGCAGCGTCAATGATCTGGTCGGCAGTTTCGATCGGATCGAAGCGGAAAACAAGGAACTCAAGCGGGAGATGGGGCGGCTGCAGCGAGATATGATGCCGTCCCACGCGCGGGAGCTGGCGGCGGGTGCGATTGCGGTCGGGGAGCGTCTGCTGGTGGTAGCACCGGTCGACACCTACGATTCCAAGCTGATCAACCAGTTGGCCGGAATGGTGGCGGAGCAGGTCAACGGCGTGGCGGCTCTGCTTTTCGATGGCCGGCTGATTGTTGCGGTCGGGCCGCAATCCGGATTACATGCCGGTAACCTGGTGAAGGAGTTATCGGCCCAAACCGGTCTGCGCGGGGGAGGGAATCAGGCCGTCGCTCAGGTGGGCGGAGCCGACCCGGCGCAGTTAGAGACTTATCGAGCGATTCTGGAGACGCTCGTGCGTGCGATATAGTCTGGCGTACAGAGCAGCCGCGCTGCTCATCATGCTGGTGGTTCTGCCGGTTGCCGCGCAGGATCGTCAGAATCTTATTCTCAATCATGCCGACGAGCTTGAAGTCATATACGAGAACGGTCGTTATGTCACCTATGTGAGCGGGAATGTCGATTTCCAGTCGGGGACCGGGCACATCTATTCCGACTCTGCCCGTTTTGTCCGGGGGGAGCAGGTGGTGTTGCGGGGGAATGTGCTGATCGACGACGAGGAGTATCGTCTTCGGGCCGACTCGGTGCACTACGATCTGGTGAGCGAGACGGCCATTGCGCGGGGGAACAATGTCCAACTCTGGTCGTACGACGATTCGCTCTACGCGGCCGGAACCCATGCTTTCTTCGACCGCCGCAACGACAGTTTCCAGATGGAGGAGCGGCCGACAATTTACATCGGCTATCCGGATACGGCCAACATGGTCGAGGTGATCGCGAACTTCGTGGACTACGATGCGCCGAGACGTCATGCCGAGGCGATCGGCGATGTGGTGATAACGTCGCAGGATATCGTGGCCCATGCGGATTGCGCGGTGATGGGGCTGGGGGCGGGGATACTCGATCTGTACGACGGTCCGGTTGCCCAACGGGGGAGATCGACGCTCACCGGCGGGTTCATCTCAATCACGTTCGGGGATGATGAGCTCAAGCAGATCGACGTGGTCGATTCGGCGTACGGGGAATTCACCGAGCCGGTCGACAGCGCCGAGACCGAGTTCGACCGGTCGATTCTGCGGGGATCGCGGATCAAGATGTTTTTCGAGGACAGCGATCTGCGCGAGGTACTGGCCTATGGCCAGGCGTACTCGTGGTACTATCCGTCGCGACGGGGGACGCGGGAGATCCATGAGAACACGGTGTCCGGAGACACGATTCGGTTCTTCGTGGAGGAGGAGCGGCTCCAGCAGGTGGTGGTGAAGGGGGGAGCGCAGGGGACGTATGTGACGGGCAAGGCGCCCGCGGTGGAGCGGCCAACAGATCGTCCGACACCCGATACGGTTGATGCGGATACGTCGGGGGCGGATACGACAACGGTGGCCGGGGTGCCGTCGGAAGCCGATACGTCGGCAACGGACACGGCGGCCGCGGACATCACGGTCGCGGAGACCGAGGCCGATGCGGCTGACACAACCGCGAGGCCATCGTCGGCGCGGGTGGATACGATCCAGTACCGTTCGGATTACATCCGATACAGCATGCTCGATTCGATTATTACGTTGCGGACGCGCAGTGAGGTGCAGTCGGGGCCGATGGCGCTCAAGGCGCACGATGTCACGTTTGATACGCGGCGGCGGGTGGTGGAGGCGTACAGCGCGGAGATCGATCCCGATAAGCAGGATATCGATTTCTACAACCTGGCCGAACGGCTGCAGCCGGCAACAATTCCGGTTATTCTCAAAGATGGCGAGGAGGAACTCCTCGGGGATTACCTCGAGTATTCGATCGACACCGAGAAGGGGCGGATTGTCCAGACGAAGTCGGAGTTCCAGCAGGGGTACTACTACGGGGGCAAGCTGTTCCGCGAGAAGCGGGACGTGTACTATATCGAGGACGGCCACTACACGACGTGCAACGCCGCGTCTCCCCACTATCATTTCTTCTCGCCGCGCATGAAGCTGATGGAGAACAACAAGCTCATTGCGCGGCCGGTGGTGTTTTACATCGGGCGGCTGCCGATTTTGGCGATTCCGTACTATGTCTTCCCGCTCAAGAAGGGGCGGCACTCGGGCTTCCTGCCGTTCACGTTCGGGCGCTTCGAGCGGGGAGAGCGATATGTTGATGACCTGGGCTACTACTGGGCAGCTTCGGAGTACTGGGACTGGCGGGGGGCAATCGACTACTTCGAGCAGCGACGGATGATTACCGTGAGCAACCGGGTGCAGTTCCGGAAGCGCTACGTATTAGACGGCTCCTTCCAGGGTGAGTACCGCCGAGAGACTCAGTACAACAGCCGGGTGGGTGAAGAGGCGACGCCGACAAGCTATTCGTTTGCCGGTTCGTACAACCACAACATATCGCCGTCGTTCACAATCCGATCAAACGGCAGTTACGTGTCGCGGGCCAGTTACTACACGGATTACTCCAACAGCCTGGCCGAGCGGCTCAATCGCGAGCTGCTCTCGCAGGTGAATTTCTCAAAGCAGTTCGGGCGGGATATTTCGGTGACGGGGAGCGTGCAGCACCGGGAGAACCTCGACTTGCAGTCACGGACGGACCAGTTGCCGACGCTCAATGTGTCACTGCCGTCGATCTATCCCTTCGGGGCCTCGTCGACAAACGACGAGGGGGATAAGGTGAGCCGGTGGTACAACCAGTTCATTTTGCGTTACACGCCGTCGCTGGTGAACTCATCCTCGCGGAACACGGTGCTGGCCGGGGCCGACACGCTTTATGATACCACGATCGTGTTCGACACGGCCGGGAACCCGATTGACACGAATCTGACCTTAATCGGGGTGGACTCGGTGACGGCGCGTTCCCGCAAGCACTATATTCGGATGCAGCACAATCCGAGCCTTTCGCTGCCGACGATTCGGGTGATTCCCTATGTCAATATTGTGCCGCGGGCGAGTTACAGCGAGACCTGGTTCAAGATTTTCGAGACGGACCAGTCGATCGAAGCGGGGATCGATGCGTCGGAGTTCTACCGGACGTACTCCTACAACGCGGGGGTGAGCGCCAACACCAAGCTGTACGGGACGATATACCCCAATCTGTTCGGGCTGGTCGGTTTGCGGCACGTGTTCGAGCCATCGGTGGGATACTCCTGGTCGCCGGACATTCAACTGCAGCCGGAGGTGCGGCGCTTTGCCGGGGGAGGGGCCGCCAGCAGCCGGAGCCAGCGCATGGAGATTTCGCTGAGCCACCTGTTTCAGGCGAAACTCAACGCCGGCGGGGTGGAGCGGAATATGGATCTCCTGTCCGTGACCTCGTCGTTCAGCTACGACTTCGAGCAGGAAGAACGGCCCTTGTCGGGTCTCTCTACGTCGTTCTCGACAACCACGATTCCTCGGCTCAATATTCGGGGGGGGCTGAGTCACACGTTTTACAACCCGTACGATGCAACCTCGAACGACGCGGAGCTGTTTTCACCGTGGCTGACGGCGGTCGATCTGGATGTCTCGTTCCAGTTGGCGGGGAAGACGTTCTTTTTCACCGACGGGCCTGAGGCGGCTCCGCCCGGTGTGCGGCCGGGAGCGGATTCGCTCGGCGGGCTGGTGAACCAGACGGTTTCGGGGTTCGCCACGCGCAGCGGGTGGAATCTGGCGGTGACGTACTCCTTCACCGAGACCGGCCTGCACTCCTCGAATTACCGGAAGACGAGCTTCGTGAATGTCACGCTCGGTTTCGGCCTGACCCCGAGTACTTCGGTCAACTACCTGCAGCGGTATGACATCAAGGGGGGGAGGACGATATCGACCGAGGTGAATATCGTGCGCGATTTGCACTGCTGGACGGGATCCCTGTTCTGGGTGCCGGTCGGTTCGAATCAAGGGTTTGGGTTCAAGATCTGGGTCACGGAGTTGCCCGATATCAAGCTGGATTCCAACCACGACACATTCCTAAGCACCGATGTGCTTCGTCGATAGTAACAGGTTCAGGAGCGCCTGACGGCCGGGCGGGCCGGGCTGATTTTGTTGTTGACAGAGGCTCCGGGCGGCCGGTTTTTGGTGGGCGTTACGTGAGACATTCAACCAAATTACCCAAGGAGGGTACGGACGATGACGAAAGAGGAGATGATTGCGCACATGGCTGAGGCTTCAGGGATCACGAAGCGCCAGGCGACGACGGCCCTTGAAGCTTTCATGGAAGGTGTGACGAAGCAGCTCCGCAGGAACGAGAAGATCAGTTTCGCCGGGTTCGGCACGTTTGCCGTGACCCAGCGCAAGGCCCGCACCGGGCGCAACCCGCAGACCGGAGAATCGATCGAGATTCCCGCGACGAAGGTCCCTGTGTTCAAGGCCGGAAAGAATCTGAAAGAGGCGATCAAGAAGAAATAGCCTTCACGGGTTAGCGCTTGCGGGCCGGGGAGTTCCCCCGGCCCTTTTTTTTGCGGTTTTTTGTAGTTGAAACTTTTCGGTCGACTAGCGTACTTCCCCCCGGCCATGGCAAAGAAGAAAACCACTCGGAAACGGGCGGCAGGCGGCGGGTTTTCAGAGCGTGCCCGGCAGGCGGTCGGCGTTGTGCTGACGCTGCTGGCAATCCTGATCCTGATTTCGCTGGCTTCCCACGATGTCCTCGATGATCTGCGGATCAGGGGGGAGGTCGATGCGCATCTGCCCATCTTCGAAATCCACTACCTCAACCAGGCCGGGCTGATCGGGGCCTACCTCGGCTTCGTGCTCATGCTCCTGGCCGGTTGGCTGTCGTTTTTCATCCCGGTCGGGTTCGGGCTGGCGGCGTTGCGGCTCTTTGCCAAGGAGCGGGCCGACCGCTGGCGGCTCAATGTCCTCCTGCTCCTGGTTATCTCGGTTTTGTCCACCATGCTCTACAACCTCCACCTGGTTTCGGCAAGGACGCTTGAGGATGACCTCGGGACGGCCGGCGGGTACGTGGGGTTGAAGTTGACGGAGCTCGTGCTCAAACTGGTGGGAGGGCTGGGATCGTACGTTTTGCTGGGGGGCGTGATTCTCCTGCTGCTGATCCTGTATACGTCGATCACGCCGCTTCTGGCGAAGGCGCTGCCGTGGACCGGCGCGGATGTGGTCCGCAAGGTCTGGGGCGGGCTCCAGCGGGCGGGCGCGGCCTTCTTCGCATTCCGGTGGGTGCCGGGGCTGTCCGGAGCCGAGACCGAGGCGGAGGAGGGTGAGGACGATGAACGGGAACCGGCGCCGAGGTCGCGATCCCGGAAGAAGGAGACGTTCGACGACGTCCTCGGCGAACAGATGGACGCCTTTGAAGAGGGTGAAGCGGCTGACGGCGAAGAGGCTGGGGTCGGTGGAAAGCGTTCCCGGAAGGCGGCGAAGAAGCCGGTGGCGCCGAACGCGGCGGCCGGTGAAGCGGTGACGCTCGCTTCGATCGATTACCATTTTCCGCCACTGACCTGCCTGACGGAGAATCCGAACAGCGGCCCGACGGTCAGCGACGAAGAGCTCAAGGGGACGGCCAAGGCGCTTCGGGAAACGCTGGAGACATTCGGGGTTAATATCTCGGGGGAGATCGAGTATTTCCCGGGGCCGGTGATCACGCGGTACGAGTTGAAGCCGGCCGCAGGAGTGAAGGTCAATCAGTTTTTGAACCTGTCGGATGACCTGGCGCTGGCGCTCAAGGCCAAGCGTATTAGCATCATTGCGCCGATCCCGGGCAAGGCGGCGGTGGGGATCGAGATTCCGAACCGGAAGGCGCAGATTGTCTACCTGCGCGAGGTGCTCGAGGATGACGCGTTCACGCGGTCGAATATGCGGCTGCCGCTGGCGCTGGGGAAGACGACCTCGGGCAAGCCGTATGTGACGGATCTGGCCAAGCTGCCGCACCTGCTGATTGCCGGTGCGACCGGATCGGGCAAGTCGGTGTGCATGAATGTCCTGGTGACATCGCTCATCTACAAGCTGCATCCGCACCAGATCCGGTTCATCATGGTGGATCCGAAGATGCTCGAGCTGACGGTGTACACCGGCATACCGCACCTCGGGCGCCCGGTGGTGACCAATCCCAAGCGGGCGGAAAAGGTTCTTTCGGATGCGGTGGTCGAGATGGAGGCGCGATACCGAAAGCTCGCCAATGCATCGGTGCGCAATATTGAGGACTTCAATCGCAAGCAGGAGTCGGACGAGACCCGTCTGCCGTATATCGTGATTATGGTCGATGAACTGGCGGATCTTCTGATGTCCTCGACCTCGACCAAGACGGAGCTGCTGATCACCCGGCTGGCGCAGATGGCGCGGGCGGTCGGGATTCACCTGGTACTGGCGACCCAGCGGCCGTCGGTGGATGTTATCACCGGTCTGATCAAGGCGAATTTCCCGGCGCGGCTGGCGTTTCAGGTGTCGTCGAAGGTAGATTCCCGCACGATTATCGATGCGAACGGGGCGGAGAAGCTGTTGGGGTACGGGGATATGCTGTTCCTGCACCCGGGGCAGCCGGAGCCGACGCGTATCCATGGCGGCTACCTGACGGGGGAGGAGACGGAGTCGATCGTGAAGTTCATCAAGGATCAGGATCTCCCGATGCTCAAGCTGGAGAATATCAGCCAGGCGACCGGTGATTCGGCCGAGGTGGAGGAAGTCGATGCGGCCGATCCGCTGTTCCGGGAGGCCTGCGAGGCGGTTATTCGGCACAAGCAGGGCTCAGTATCGCTCCTGCAGCGCCGCCTCGGAATCGGCTACCAGCGGGCAGCCCGGTTGATCGACAAGCTCGAGCAGGCGGGGGTGGTGTCGCCGTTTGACGGATCCAAGGCCCGCGAAGTGCTTGTGGACAAATCCTACCTCGACACCTTCGCCGGTACGGAACCGGCCTCGAAGGTTGAGTCGGAAGCAAACTAATCCTCCAGCCGGGCGTATAAGTGGCAATGGTTAAAATCTTTACAGGGTTAGGCTTAGTGCTGGCGGCCACGGTGTTCGCCGCGACCGATCCGTTTGAAACAGCCAAGCGGGATTTCGCGAAAGCGGGTTGTGTCAATCTCGAGTTTCTCACGATCCTCGAGTCAGATGTTTTTGATGTGGTCGACTCGGTGCGGGGGACGGCTGAGATTGCCAGGGACGGTCGGTTCCACGTAGTGGTCGGCACAGAGGAATTCCTGTACGACGGTAACCTTCTGTACACGTTCTCGGAGACAACGAATCAGGTGATAATAGAAAAGCCCGCCGGGGATCTGTTTGTCGGGAGCGAGATAGCGCTGATAACCCGTCTCGATGATTTCTATGCGACGGCGCCGTTAAGAGCCGGCAAAGAGTACCATCTAACCAAGACTGACACCACCGACACACAGCTGCCGGATGAGATTACGGTGACCCTGCGCGCCGAGGGGGGGCGGATCGACGCACTGGCGTACGACGACCTAAACGGCGACCGCAACCGGGTTGTGTTTCTGAAGGAGCGGTTGGGCGACGCCTGTACCGACAGCACGTTTGTCCCGGCCTTCCCCGAGTCGGCGGAGCGGATCAAGCTCTGACCCTTACCATGAAATTCTATATTCACAATCTCGGCTGTCCCAAGAACGACGTCGATGCCGATTACATTGCGGCCCGACTGATCGACGCCGGTCATGAGCCGGTGGCCGATCCCAATGAGGCCGAGTCGATCGTGGTCAATACCTGCGGGTTCATTCTCCCGGCTAAGGAGGAATCGATCAACGAGATCCTCCGTCTCGGGCAACTCAAGAAATCGGGGCAGCTACAGTCGCTCTATGCGACGGGGTGTCTCTCGCAGCGATACGGTGACGAGATGCTCAAGGAGATCCCGGAACTGGACGGGGCCTTCGGCCACGGCGCGCTCGATTCGATCGCGGGGGCGGTTGGGGGAAATTCCCATCTGGAGCGGTCGGTGCGGATGGAGCCGCGCAAGCTGGCCTACTTAAGCTGGAAGCACCGGTTCATATCGGATCCCTATCCGTGGTCGTACCTGAAGATCTCCGACGGTTGCGATCGGGGTTGCACGTACTGCGCGATTCCGGGAATGCGGGGACGGTTCCGGAGCCGCCCGCTGGATTCGATCCTCCACGAGGCCCAATTCCTTGCCGACAGCGGCAAGAAGGAGCTGATCCTGGTGTCGCAGGAGGCGACGCTGTGGGGATATGATCTCCCGGGTACGCCCGGTGTGCTCGACCTGCTTCGGGAGCTCGATCGGATCCCGGCGATTCGATGGATCCGGTTGATGTACCTCTATCCGGCGGCGCTGCGTCGCGAGCATATCGAGTACCTCGCCGATGACGCGAACAAGACGCTCGATTATTTCGATTTGCCCCTCCAGCACATCAATACCGAGATTCTGGCGGCGATGCGCCGCAATGTCGCGCGTCCGGAAATCGAGCAGCGACTCCGCGAGATCCGCGAGATCAGTCCGAAGGGGACGATTCGCACGACGTTTATCGTCGGCTTCCCGGGCGAAACGGAGGCCCGGTACCGCGAGCTGCGCAAGTTCATCGAAAAGGTGGAGTTTGACCGAATGGGAGTCTTCACGTATTCACCGGAGGAGGGGACCCCGGCGCAGAAGTATGCGCACCAGGTGACCGATCGGGTGAAGTCGCGGCGGCTCGATGAGCTCATGTCGATCCAGCGGGAGATCGCGTTCGCGAAAAATAACTCCTTGATAGGGCAAACGCTCGACGTTATCATTGATTCACCGGCGCAAGACGGTTCGGCGATCGGCCGTTCCCGCGGTGATTGTCCGGAAATCGATCAGGAGATATCGGTCCGGGGAGACGGCCTGGAAGCTGGTCAGTTGTGCCGGGTGATGATAGAGGCGGCCGACGGATACGATTTGCACGGACGAAAAGTCGGGGTTATCGCATGATTCAGTTTGAGAAGCTGGGCATATTTCTCTCGAAGCCGGTCGCGTTCGTGCTGGTGGTCATCTACCTGCTGCAGTCGGGGCTGCTGGTGTACCTGGTCAAGGACAAGTACGACCTCGAGCGGCAGATCGCGTTCCAGCAGAGCCGGGTCGAGACGCTCGAGGAGAAACTTCAGATCCTCAAGGCGATTGATGATTTTCAGATCGGGTTCTCGGACGAAGAGGTCAACCAGCTGACCGAGGTCATTTACGAAGAGAGCCAGAAGTACGAGTACGATCCGCTGTTCATGCTGGCGATCATTCTGACCGAGTCTTCGTTCCGCAAGGGGTCGGTGTCGCCGGCCGGGGCGAAGGGGCTGATGCAGGTGATGCCGTTTGTGGCCGAGGATGTCGCGACCCGCAACCAGATGGAGTGGCGCGGGGATTCGACGTTGTTTCAGCCGGACATGAATGTCCGGCTGGGCGCGCTGCACCTGTTTGAGTACATACTGAAGTTCGGCGATGTCAAGCAGGCGCTGGTGGCTTATAATGTCGGCGAGACGCGTCTCCGGGGGATCATGCGGGAGCAGCGGCCGATGCCTCAGCGGTATTTCGAGAAAGTGATGGCGAACTACAAAATGTTGAAGGAGGCCTACCGGGTTTGAACCGGATACGATTCAGCGCACTGGTCACCGGGTTGCTGCTTGTGGCGGCGATCATCGCATCCTGCGGTTCCGGGGCCCGGCCGATGGCCGAACTTGATGCCCAGGGTCTGTATGCCGAAGGGCAGCGGCTGTACGAGAGCGAGAAGTACCGGTCGGCGATCGAGTATTTCCAGTCGGTCGTGTTCAACTACCCCGGCAACGCGGTGGTCGATTCGGCCCAGTACTACCTCGGATTGTCGTATTTCGGCAACGAGGAGTATGAGCTGGCGGCGATTGAGTTCAACCGACTGACGACGAACTATCCGTCGTCGGCGTTTTTCGAGAACGCGATGTTCATGCGGGCGGTGGCGTTCTTTGAGGCTACGCCGGAGAACCCGGGCCTCGATCAGACCGATCTGCAGAAAGCGATTGACCAACTGCAGGATTTCCTCATAGACTTCCCGGAGTCGGAGCTGGTGCCCGACGTCAAGAAGTACCTCTCGCTGGCGCAGACTCGGATGGCGAAGAAATTCTACAACGCGGGCATGGTTTACGAGCGGATCGGGGCGTGGGAGGCGGCGAAGATCTACTACCAGAAGGTGGTGGACGAATACGCCGACACGGAGTTCGGAGCGCTGGCGGCGTTTCACCGGGCGCTCATGGAGATGAAGCAGAAGAATTTCAGCGAGGCCCGCACCCGGTTCGAGGCGTTCGCGACGGCGTTTCCGGAGCATGAACTGGCGTCCGAGGCGCGTGAGAACGCGGTCGAGGCGGCGTTCCGCAATTGCCGGCTGTCGTTTGACGCCGGGAAGTACACCGAGGCCCGCCAGTGCCTCCAGGATTTCAGCCAGGCCTACCCTGGCAACGGATTTGACGATGATGCGGCCGACCTTCTCAAGAAGATCGAACAGCAACCGGCCGGGCAGGAAACCTCGGAACATGCCGGCTCCTGAGCGGGGCGGTTATTGGGGGATTCTGGGCGGGACATTCGACCCGGTTCACCGTGGGCACGTCGGCCTCGCACTGGAAGTCTGCCGGGCGAGGGATCTCGACGGCGTTCTGTTTGTCCCTTCGCACCGTCATCCCTTCAAAGGGGACCGCGGCCACGCGGCGTATCTCCACCGGGTGGCCATGCTCCGGCTGGCGCTGGCCGACCATGATCCGCTGCGGGTGGAGGAAATCGAGGCCGAAGAGGCGCTCTCCGGGTACACCATCGATACGGTTCGGGCGCTGAAGCGGAAGTACACGCAGGCGACGTTTGCCTTTATTATCGGCGCCGATCTCCTTGATCAGGTTGAATCCTGGCATGACCACGAGGGACTTCTACAGGAGACGACTATACTGGCCGGAGCCCGGCCGGGCTTCCAACTCAAGGGGGTGAAGGCGCTGCCGCAGGACAGGGTGGCGCTGGTGGAGACCGAGACCGCGCCGATATCATCAACGGCTCTGCGCGCGCTGATTGCCGGGGGTGAACCGCACGACGCGCTGGCGAAGTGGGTACCGGAAGACGTGCTCGTTTACATCGAGAAGGAACAGCTCTACCGATGAATACCAGGCGACAGACAATATACCTGATCGACGGCTCGGCGATTTTTTACCGGGCCTATTTCGCGTTTCTGCGCAATCCCCTGATCAATTCGAAGGGGGAGAACACCTCCGCCACGTTCGGCTTCGTGAATTCTCTGCTCAAGATCATCCGTGACGAGGAGCCGGATTACCTTGCGGTGGCCTGGGACTCGAAGGGTCCGACGCTCCGCCACGAGCAGTATACCGAGTACAAGTCGACGCGGGCGAAGATGCCCGATGAGCTGGTCGAGCAGCTGCCGTCGATCCGCGAAGCGGTCGAGGCGCTGGGTATCGCGCATTACGAACTGCCCGGGTACGAGGCGGATGACATTATCGGCACGCTGGCGAAGCGGTGCTCGGAGTTGAATTTCGAAGTCTGGTGTGTGACGGGGGACAAGGATTTTTACCAACTGGTCGATGACCGGGTGCGCATCTACTCCCCAAAGCCCGGGTCGGAAGAAGCGGTCAAAATGGGGCGGGAGGAGGTCCGGGCGAAGTTCGGCGTCTATCCGGAGCTGGTGATTGACAAGCTGGCGCTCATGGGGGACAGCTCGGATAACATCCCGGGGGTGCCGGGGGTCGGTCCGAAGACCGCCGATACGCTGCTGGCCGAGTTCGGGTCGCTCGATGCGGTGCTTGCCAACCTCGAGAAGATCAAGGCCAAGGGCGTGCGGGAGAAGATTGCAGCCAATGTCGAGCAGGCCAGGCTGTCGCGCGATTTGGCTACGATCAAGACTGCGGCGCCGGTGGTTTGCGATGTCGAGCGGATGAAGTACTACGGGCCGAACTATGAGGCCGTTACCACGCTGTTCCTGCGGCTCGAGTTCAATCGCCTGTTGCGCCAGATTCTGCCGCAAGCCTCGTCGGCCGAGGTGACGCCAGTGCCCGATGAAGCCGAGGGAGCAACCAAGGCGGCATACCATACGGTCGCGGAGCTCAAGGATCTCAAGGCGCTGCTGAAGAAGTTCTCAAAGGTGCGGGAGGTGGCGGTCGACACGGAGACGACGTCGCTCAACCCGTTCCATGCCGAATTGGTCGGGGTGTCACTGGCCGATCGGCCCAACGAAGCGTACTACATCCCGCTTGGCCACAAGGGAGAGGGGGCGGTCAATCTGCCGTTCGCGGAAGCGCTGGCCGAGCTCAAAGCGTTTCTGGAGAACCCCGAGGTGCAGAAATTCGGGCAGAATATCAAGTATGACTTGGAGGTGCTCCGGAAGTACGGGATCAGTATTACGCCGGTGCGTTTTGACACGATGCTGGCGTCGTATGTCATCGATCCGAGTTCGCGGCAGCACTCGCTCGATGCCCTCGCGCTGCAGCACTTCGGCTACAAGATGCAGCCGATCACGGACCTGATCGGGACAGGGAAGAAGCAGGTGTCGTTTGCGATGGTCCCAGTAGACAAAGCGACGTTCTACGCGGCGGAGGATGCCGATTTTACCTACCGCCTCCGGGGGAAAATGGCGCCGATGATCGACGAGCTGGAGATGAACAGCCTGTACTACGATCTGGAACTGCCGCTGGTCCCGATCCTGGCCGATATGGAGCAGGAGGGGGTGCGGATCGACGCGCCCTTCCTCGGCGAGCTGTCGGGCCAGATGGATCTCAAGCTCGAGAAGATCAGGGAAGAGATCTACCACATCGCCGGGATGCCGTTCAATATCAACTCCACGCAGCAGCTGGCTCACATTCTGTTTGAGAAACTGGGACTGCCGACGCGGGGGAAGACAGCCAAGAAGACCGGGTTCTCGACCGATGTCAAGGTGCTGGAAGAACTGGCGGCGCTGCACGAGTTGCCGGCCAAGATCCTCGAGTACCGCCAGTTCACCAAACTGAAGAGCACTTACGTGGATGCGCTGCCCAAGCTGATCGACGAGCAGACCGGACGGGTGCATACGTCGTTCAACCAGACGATCGCGGCGACCGGCCGGTTGTCGTCGACCGATCCCAATCTTCAGAACATTCCCGTTCGCACGGATGAAGGGCGAGAGATCCGCAAGGCGTTTGTACCGCGCGACGAGAACTACACGCTTCTGGTGGCCGATTACTCGCAGATCGAGCTGCGGATTCTGGCCCACATGTCGGGGGATAAGCGGTTGATTGCCGCGTTTCAGCGGGGGGAGGACATTCATGCCCGCACGGCGGCCGAGGTGTTCGAGGTTGATATCAAGACGGTGACGCCATCGCAGCGCCGTGCGGCCAAAACGGCCAATTTCGCCGTGATCTACGGGGTGACGGCGTATGGCCTGGCGGCACAGTCGGAACTCGATGTGCAGCAGGCACGGGATTTCATCAAACGGTACATGGCCCGCTACCCCGGTATCAGTGAGTATGTTGAAGCGACCAAGGCGTTTGCCCGGCAGAACGGGTATGTCACGACGATGTTCAACCGGCGGCGGTATATCCGGGAGATCAATGACCGCAACAACAGTGTCCGGCAGTTCGCCGAGCGGGCGGCGGTGAACACGCCGATCCAGGGGACGGCGGCGGACATGATCAAGAAGGCGATGATCAGGGTGCACAAGAAGATTGCCGGAATGCGGTCGAAGATGATTCTCCAGGTGCACGACGAACTGGTTTTCGATGCTCACCGGGACGAGGTGGAGGAGCTGCGCGGGATTGTCCGGGAGGGGATGGAAGGGGCGGTTTCGTTGACGGTTCCGGTGGTGGTGGATATAGGGACCGGTCCCAACTGGCTTGACGCCAAATAGTCTCTCGCCCGACTTGCCCCCGGGCAGGTTTCTTTGTTAATTGGCGACATGTTTGTCGGTCTCACAGGCCAGATCGGCGCCGGCAAGTCCTCCGCGGCCCGCATCCTCGAATCATTCGGGGCGAAGGTGATTGACGCCGACCAGATCGGCCGTCGGGTAGTCGACGAGTCGGCGGCGCTGCGGCGCAAGCTGGCGCTGGCGTTCGGCGCGGATGTTATCCTGCCGAACGGTCGGCTGGATCGCCAGAAAGTCGCGGCCCGGGCGTTTGTCGACGACCATTCTCGCAGTATCCTCAACGGCATTGTCCATCCGCTGCTCCTGAAAGAACTGGGGCGCGAAATGAAGCTCTACCGGCGTCAGTACCCGGTAGTGGTGATTGACGCCGCGCTGCTTCTGGACTGGGGGCTGGATCGGCAGATGGACCTGGTGCTCGCGATCGATGCCCCTGAGGATGTCCGTTTTGCCCGGTTGGCGGCGCGGGGGCTTTCGCGGGACGACGCGATGGCGCGGCAGAAGATACAGATGCCGCACGCCGAGTTTCTGGCCCGGGCCGACCGGGTGATTGTCAACGACGGCACCGAGGATGATCTCCGACGGGAGCTTGCACGGCTCTGGGCGGAGATCATGTCCGACAAGGGAGTTTCACCTCATGAGCAACCGCATCCCGGGGATTGATTCGTCGCGCTGCGACTACACGATCGAACAACTCAGAGAACGCGCCAACTACATGCGGGGGCTGAATGAGATTGCCCTGTGTTCGGCGCAGTCGGGGCATTCGGGGGGGACCCTGAGTGTCATGGATATCGCCGCCGCGCTCTACCTGAAGGTGGCGCGGCTGGATCCGTCGCGGCCGCACTGGGAGGACCGGGATCGGATCATCTGGTCGGCGGGGCACAAGGCGCCGGCGTTGTACACGGCGCTCGCGGTGGCTGGGTACTTTCCGGAACGAGAACTGATGAAGCTGCGGATGCTCGATTCGCCCCTCCAGGGGCATCCGCACCATCTTGATCTGCCGGGCGTGGAGATTTCGTCCGGATCGCTCGGGCAGGGCTTTTCGGTCGGTGTCGGTGTGGCCCTCGCGGCCAAGCTGGACGGCAGAGATGACCGCGCGTTCGTGATCTCCTCCGACGGCGAGCAGCAGGAGG
>JBGSIV010000257.1:0-18562 GCA_041742355.1 Candidatus Zixiibacteriota bacterium | reverse complement strand
ACAATCTCCTCGGCCTTGCCGAAGCCGTACGCGGGGGCGGTGTCGATGACGTTGATACCGCGCTCTAGGGCGGCCCGGATCGTGGCGATGCCGGTCTCGGCGTCGCTGCCGCCCCACATGGCGCCGCCGATAGCCCAGGTGCCCAGGCCGATGCGGGAGGTTTCCATATTCAGCGTATCGATAATGCGGGTTTCCACGCGTCTCTTCCCTTTCCAGTGCGTTCGGGTCCAGACCCGTTGGACCGGAGGAGGTCGTTCAGGTCCAGGGCGTCGTGCGGGGCGTAGCCGTTCTGGTCGTTGTCGAAGTAGCAGTAGAGGTCGCGCCGCCCCTCGGACCACTCGCGGAAGCGCCGCAGCCAGTGTGAGAGGCGGTCACTGCCGTACCGCCCCTGGTAGGCCCCCTCGGGGCCATGGAGGCGAACGTACACGAAGTCGGCCGTCACGATGGGCGGCGACTGGCGGCCAGCCAGATCGAAGATGCAGAAAGCGACATTGGCCCGGCGCAGCAGGGTGTACACCTCGTCGTGCCACCACGACGCCTCGCGAAATTCTATCGCGAAGCGGTGGGAGGATGGAAGGGCGGCCAGAAAGTGCTCGAACCGCTCGCGGTTGTACCGCCAGCGCGGCGGGAGCTGAAACAGGATAGGACCAAGCGTCGGACCGAGCGCCTCGACCCGGCCCAGCAGCCGGGCAATCGGCTCTTCCGGTTCCTTGAGCTTCTTCATGTGCGTGATGAAGCGGCTCGCCTTCACCGCAAAGCAGAAGTCCTCCCCGGCCGTGCGCCGCCACGCAGCGAACGTGTCGGCCGTGGGAAGGATGTAAAACGAGTTGTTGATCTCGACGGTCGAGAACCGCTCCCGGTAGAACGGGAGCAGTTCCGTGGCTCTGAGGCCGGGAGGATAGAACGGCCCCTTCCAATGACGGTAGTTCCAGCCGGAGGTGCCGATGTAAAAGGCGGGATGATCATTCATGTGCGGCGTTCACTCGACGATGATGACGCCCGTCATTTCGGGATGGATCTCGCAGAAGTAGTCGATCGTGTCAGGTATGTCGTCGTCATTGGTGAATGTGAAAGTGTAGGTCTGGCCGGGCGGGATGTTGCCGCTGTTAAGCAGGTCGGTCGGAGCACCGGAATCACCGCTGCGCACGGTGTGGGCTACCTCGTCGTCGTTGGTCCACGTGACCTCGGTGCCGCTGGGAACCGAGAGCGTATCCGGAGAGAAATCCAGGTTTCGCATGGTCACCTCGTTATCGCCGCGCGGATCGGGCCCGCTTGGACCGTCAGCGTCGTCGTCGTCACAACCCATGCCAAGAATAGCAAACGCAGCCAGAGCGAGTACGGCCAGCGACGTCGTAGGCCAGGCACTGCGGGTTCTGTCCATGACTGATCATCCTTTCATTTGGCCGGCCGGGGATGGACGTATACGGCCGGGCAGGTTCAAATCGAATTCCGGTTCCCGGCGAGGCCTGGAGCAGTCGCGTTCGGGGAGTATCAGCGGGTGAGGGGCCGGGCGAGGCAGGGTAGATCCGGGCTACCGCAATCAGTCTTACACGCGGTCGCGCATCTCCTCATGGCCTTCCATTGAGGCGCAGTGAGCACAGCAGTACATGTTGCCGCCGGCTTCCATGCCATGGCCGAGGATGCGCGCGCCGCACCGCTTGCAGGTGGGCGCGAGAACGGTCGCGGCGCACTCGAGGCTGTCGAATACGTGGGTATCGCCGCCAATGCGGACTTCAAAAGCCTTATCGTAATCGTTGCCACACTGTTCACACTTGGGCATAGGTCTAACTTCTCCTTTCGTACCTGATTCCATCGGAGGTCCGCCGGGTTCGCAGAGCCGGCGACGCTGAACTTCGGCTGATCGTGTTCCACAGGGCGGCCTGAACGTCGATGTGGCTGACCCTGGGGGCGCTCGCGTACCATCGGGCTACTTCGATGAAGGGTTGGGGGGCCATGACACAGACGACCTCGTCGGCTTTGGCGCCGATGAGATCGGCGACCGAGGGAATGGCGGTGGGGAAAGCGGCGACTATCCGCCGGGGGCCGGCCAGCCGCAGCGCCCGGAAAGCGGCGCGCAGGCGGAGGCGGCTCGAAGAACCGTCGTCGACAAGGACGACGTCGCGGCCACGGATTGGCTGCGGGGAGCGGCCGCTGCGGTAGAACCGCTCAAGCTGCGTAAGGCGTTGGCGGGCGGCGATGGTCTCGCAAATGATTTCGCCGGGGTGGATAGCGAACCGCCGCACCGCCGCCTCATTTACAAGGCACACGTCGCCAGGTGCGACCGCCGCGATGACGAATTCCTGATTGTCCCGGGGGAAGACTTCCTGCACGGAGAGAATGTCCAGATCGACCTGACACGCATCGGCTATCTCACCGGCGACCGGCACGCCGCCGGGCGGGAGCGCGAGAACAAGAGCCGACGTGAGGTCGAGTCGTGTCTGGAGTTCTTCGGCCAGACGACGGCCGGCTTCGATTCTATCGCGGAACAGTGGCATAAGCCTCTCCTCAAGCGGCAGGAGCGGTCATTCTTCGGCGCCGCCCGGCCGTCTGATACTGCCCCGTTTAGAGCCACCGGCCCGTTTGCCGCGCGCTTTCGGCTGGCTCGGATCTATGTCGGGCGGGTTCAGGAGGGCGTCGAACTCCTCGGGGAGCTGTGCCTTGATATCATCCATTTCGCCGGGGGACAGGGCGTTGCGCAACACGCTCATGACCGCCCGGCAGTGGTGTCGGGCGGCGGGCTCGTCGGCGCCCGTGCGCTCGGCCACCCGCTGGTAGAATTCGTTGAGCGAGAAACTCTCGGTCCGTTGATCCGCGCCTGATTCGGCGAGGAAGCGACCGACTTCGGCGGGCAGCTGGTCCGCGATATGTCGGGACTCGTTTCCGGCCAAACGGGTCGCAAGAGTCTGCAGGGTCACGCGGGTAACCTTCACGGCCTCGTCCTCGGACGGCAGACCGGCCATACTCTGCACTCTGCCAATGAACTCACTGTACTGCATTTCATCCTCTCTTCTTGCGGCCGACAGGAACGAGGCGATGAACTCTTCGGCACAGCCAGAGCTGTGAAGATGGGTGAAACGGCGTGCGTGAAAGACCCGGGCAGGTGGCGCTGAAAGTCTGTGGACCGGCTGAAAGACTTGTCTGTGATATGCACCTACAACAAATGAAGGGCTGTCAGGTTCCGCGTGCGACATCGGGTAGCCGTCCGGGTATGGAAAAGGGATATTGAGCAGACCGTCTTCCCGGCGGGGTGCGATGCGACGAAAGTCGGCCCGGTGACAATTGCAGTCGGATGCGAAGAATTGTGCAGTTTTTTTGCCGTTGGGCATGACATCCGCTGGCCGCCGGGAAGCCGGGGAAGGAACGGCAATGCGGCGGCCGCGTAGAAAGAATCTGGCTTGAGTGAAAATATGGTAGACAAAAATGTAGAGATTGGACTATATTTAGGATGCATTCCCCTATCTGATGCCGTCAATCGGCACCACTGGAACGCAACCGCCGCATGAAGCTACGAAACCGCCAAGTCATCGTGGAAAGGAGGTTGCCGTCGTTTTGGTTCTCCGGGTTGAACACCCGATTCTCTAGTGTAGCATCACCAGAATCTTTTGGAGGAGACATCTTCATGAAAAGGCTGTTAATACTGCTCGGCCTGTGCTGCTCGCTCCTGCTGATTTACGGCTGCGATCAGAACTCCCAGGTTATGAACCCGACGAGCGATCCAAGCGCTCTGGGTGCGCTTGTTCAGCGTCCTGATTTTGTCGACCACCGTCCCGCGGGGGAAATTGCCCGCTTCACCAAGCTCGGGAATCCGCAAAACTACGCTCTGAAGCCCCCGCCTCCGGATCCGGGCGGCGGCACCGACCCCAATCCGAATCCGGCTCACAAGTATGCGTACGTGATCGGCATCTCGGACTACGAGGGCACGGCCAACGACCTGAACTACTGCGACGAAGATGCCCGCGATATCATCTCGTACTACAACAGCCAGGGCTTCACCGTCCGCAGTGACATAGACCGGAATGCAACTTCGGCCAATATTGAAGCCGGCCTGACCTGGTTGATGAATGCGGCGGTCCCCGGTGACGAGATCGCGTTCTACTACTCCGGCCACGGCACCACGTACTCCAGCTACGGCACCTGCCTCATTTCGACCGACCTGTACTACCTCACCAACGCGTGGGTCATGCAGTATCTCAACGGTGCCAACTGCAGCAAGAAGTTCATCCCGATGGATGCCTGCAAGCTGAGCAGCTTCCACACCGGCGTCCCGGCCGGCATGATCATGGCGACCGCCTCCACGAGCGGCTACTCCTATGACGCTGCGGATCTGCAGCACGGCGCCTGGACGTACTACTTCCTGCAGGCCACCAATACGATGATTTACGGCGAGGATATTTGCAACTATGCTAACGCCGGCATGAAGACGTGGGCATCCGCTCACCGGGTCAAAGTGGCCCCCAAGATGACCGACAACTACACCGGGAAGCTCGATATCTAAAGCTTCGCACGGAATGCCTATACAAGAGCCCGCTTCTTTCGATGCGGGCTCTTTCTATTTACCTGCCGACCGTCCATCGAATGGCCAAAAAACCTCCCCCAGTCCACAAAAAGCGTGGACAGATTTGTTTGTTTTCGTATATTTGGGAAGCACCCACAGGATCGTTTCCCGGAATTCGACAGAGAGGAAGAATGCCGGGGAATGAGAGCAACCAAGCCGCCGCGTCCTCCGCGGGAAGGAGGTCTTCTGCGTTCGGCACCGGGGGTGAACTCCCTCTGATAGTGCATCACACCAATCACCAAGAGGAGATGTCTCACATGAAAAGGCTACTCGTACTGCTCAGCCTGTGCGGCTTGCTGTTGGCTCTCTACGGTTGCTCGGAAGAGCCGGGAGTAACGGGTCCGATCGACGATCAGACTCAGGTGAGCTCATTCGTCCAGCGTCCGGAATTCATCGATAACCGCTCCGATGATGTGAAACTGGCGCACACGAAGTTCGGCACGGCCGTCCTGAACACCGACCGCCCGCCGGTCCCCGGTGCGGCTGCCGTCGATCCCAACCCGAACCCGGCTCACAAATACGCCTACGTGATCGGGATTTCCGACTACGACGGCACGGCCAACGACCTGACCTACTGCGACGACGATGCCCGCGACGTCATTGCGTACCTCAACACGCAGGGATTCACAATCCGCAGCGACGTTGACTATGCAGCCTCGGCAACCAACATCGAAGCCGGTTTGAACTGGCTGAAGACGGTGGCAGTGCCCGGCGACGAAATCGCCTTCTTCTACTCCGGCCACGGCACCAAGATCAGACCGACCGGCGGATCAAGCATCATCTCGCGCGACCTGTACTATTTGACGCACACGTACGTGATGGGATATCTTAACGGCGCGAATTGCACCAAGAAGACGATCAACCTCGATGCGTGCGTGATCGGCGACTTCCATGCCGACTGCAAGACCGGCACTGTGCTGTCCACCGCCTCGACCTCGAAGTACTCCTACGACGCCGCCGACCTGCAGAACGGCGCCTGGACGTACTATTTCCTGTATGCCGCCCAGAACCTCGGCATGATCTACAATGAAGAGATCTCGACCTATGCCGAGGCGCAGATGAAAATCTGGGCCGCCGCGCACAAGGTCAAAGTGGACCCGAAACACACTGACATGTATACCGGAGACCTGGACATATAGTCCCGCTCTGCCTGATACGGCAATAGAAAAGCCCACCTGTACGCAGGTGGGCTTTCTTCATAACCTGGTTGCGGTCACATTACCGGCCGCTGGATTGCAGGAGCCGCGCGCGGGCCTGCTCGGCAATATCGACAACGGCGCTAATGGCGGCATCGATATGGGCCTCGGTGTTGAACGGGCCAATGGCGAACCGCACAGCGCCGTGCCGCTCAACGAGGCCGAGCTGCTTGTGCACCAGCGGGGCGCAATGCAGGCCGGTACGCGTGGCGATGTCATGGTCGACATCGAGCATGATACCGACGTCGCCGGCCTCGAAGCCCTCGACGTTCATCGAGACAGTCGAAAGGTGATTCTCGAGGCTGTCGCAACAGTAAAGGGTGACACCCTCAATCGCGCGGAGACCCTCGACCAGCTTGCGGGCGAGTTTCATCTCCTGGGCGTGGATACGCTCGACCCCGCCCTGCTGCTCAATCCAGTCCTGACCGGCCCACAGGGAGGCGATCCCAACCATGTTCGGCGTACCGTACTCCATGCGGTACGGGTACTCATCGAGATGGTACGGATAGGCCGACCGGACGCCTGTGCCGCCCGAGCGGGAGTGCCGAAGCTCGACGTGTTTGCGCACGCATAGCCCGCCGATACCGGTAGAACCCATGAGTCCTTTGTGCCCGGTGAAGGCGAGGACATCGATATTCATGGCCTGCATATCGATCGGGACGACCCCGGCGGTCTGGGAGGCGTCGATCGCGAAGGTCACCCCTGCCTCGCGACAAAGCTGGCCGATCTCGGCGACCGGTTGAATGGTGCCGATAACATTGGAACCATGGTTGACGATCACCAGCTTCGTGTTCGAGCGGATCGCCCGTCTGATTTCCTCCGGTTCAACAAACCCCTGCGAGTTGAACGGGACAAAGGTCGCTTCAACGCCGTTGTCGCGCACCATATGGTTGACCGGGCGGATGACGGAATTGTGTTCAACATTGGTGGTGACGACGTGGTCGCCGCGGGAAAGGGTTCCCTGGATGATCAGGTTGAGCGCATCGGTGGCGTTGTAGCCGAAGCAGAGGCGCTCCGGGTTGGACTCGTCGCCGCCGAAGAACTTGGTGAGGCGTTTGCGGAGATCCTCAAGGATATTGCCGGCTTCGATCGCTTTGTCAAAGCCGGATCGACCGGGGTTGACTCCGCAACTGCGGTAGAAATCGATCATGAATTCGTAGACGCGGTCCGGCTTGGGCCACGAGGTGGCGGCGTTGTCGAGGTATATCAGATTGTCCACGGGAGCCCTCGTTAATCACAGGTTAGTAATCGTCCGGCCAATCAGGTCAAATTGTACAATTTACTCCGGTTTCGTCCGCCATAAAATACGACAATATTGGGACTTGTCAACCGCTACGAGAGGCTGACGCACAGCGGATTGACGTGCTACCGGGGTTTGACGAGGGTTTTGAGACGATCGGTCAATCCTGATATTAAGTCATTGCGGTTCTTCAAGGTTATTTCTACCAGTCGGATGTCGGTGCGGGCTTTCACCTGGGCGATGAAGCCACTACTGCGAAGCGCCACGGTCGCAAGGAGGGGACCGGGCCAATCAAGGAGGGCAGGCACCAGCTCACGGAAGCGAGACGAGAAGCACTCCATTCTCCCGATTTCATCAATGATCACAGGACCAGGAGGCAGAGAATCGAGGGGCAAACCCATCAGGAAATCCTCGAAGGTGGGAATGTCCACTCCGTATTGGCCCACTCGGTAAGGAGACGGGTTGTCGATGTGGGCCAGGACAATCCGGGGGCCGGCCAGTCAACCTGCGTTCAGGACAGCACGAGGTCGAGCTTTACGCGCTCACTTGCTACCAGTATCTTAGTCTCCGGGCAATCATGGGCAAATGTATTGAGGAGTTGATGCAACGAGCATTTTTGCGAAAGTGTGAGGCAGCCGTGGGACGGATTGCGGACGGCATGGCCGGGCCGTTCCCGCAGGCCGAACGGCATGCCCTCGCGCATGACCTGCTGATCAGGCTCGTATTCCTACATCTCGCCGGCAGCCCCCCTCCGGAGCGAAGACACCTCTACCGGACAGCCCTGATGCCGATGCTGTACACCGAGATCGATCGCAACTTGGCGACTGAATCGGCAGACGTGCTGCGAGACCTGCTACCGGTCCCGAAAAGCGTCGGCAGGGATGCGACCAGAATCGACATTGACGATAGCCTGCTGAGGCCGATTATCGGCGAAGGAGGGCTCTTGACCAGGCGGCCGACGATCCTAGATCAGCGGCCGGATCCGGCGACCGACCACGGGACGCTGGCGGCGCTGGTGGAATACCTGGGCGGTGATCGCCGGGAGCGAGGGGCTTACTACACGCCGTTAGAGGTGGTGGCCTGCATCTGCCGCGAAGTACTGGCTCGCGGAAGAACACCGAAAGCAGTACTCGATCCGGCCTGCGGCGGCGGGGAGTTTCTGATTGGAATGTACCGGGCCGCACGCGAGATACCGGCCGTTGAGGCCCCCGAAGTAACGCTGTACGGGATAGATCTTGATCCCCGGGCAGTCGGGGTGACGAGACTCCGTCTGTGGCTGGAGTCCCGCGCGACGGGGAGTCGGGGGCTCGACGCCGATACCTTGAAAGGGCAAATACGGGTGGGCGATGCCCTGGCTGAGCACATTGAGATTGGCGGCCGAAGGCAATGGGACATCATCGTGACCAATCCGCCGTACGGCGTGAAAGCGTCACTTCCGGCGAGGGACCGGCTCTTCGATCCTCGGACCGAGGGAATGCAGTCGCGGGATGCCTACGGGTTGTTCGTGGCGCGGACGCTGGGCCTGCTGAACGATGAGGGTGTCGCGGGGCTGGTAATCCCCGAAACGTGGCGGACAATCCGGAGTCACCGCCCGTTGCGGAAGCGGGTGTTGACAACAAGCCGGATAGAATTGGTCGCCGAACTGCCCGGCGCGACGTTTGATGCGACCGTGGGGCCGGAGATACTGTTACTGCGCAAGGGATTCCCGGGCGAGGATCACTGCATTCTTGCGGTCGATGGTCGGGGCACCCCTCCCCTGCCTCTCCCGGATCCGGGCGGCCGATGGACCGCGGGCGCCGGGGGTGCGACGTATCGTTATCCCCAGGTGCTGTGTTCACGACACCCGAGTAGCCCGATCTTTGTGGGATCGGCGGAGTTATTTCGCCTGTTGCTGGATCCGGACCTGGTGCGGTTGGGAGATATCGCATCGGTGCGACACGGGTTGACCACCGGGGCGACGCAGCGGTTTGTCTATGCGAATGCCGCAGTCTCGGGGCGGTACCGTAAGGCCGACCCAAAGATGATAATTCCGGCGGAAGAACTCAGGCATTTGAGCGATGACGAGCGGCAGAACGGGATCGACCCGGAGCAGTTCGGCGGGCGGTACCTGGTGCCGTACGACAAGGGCGGCGGGAGCCGGATGGTGGACGGCTGGTTGCCCTGCTACTGGATACCGACCGAATACTACATCGATTGGGGGAAGTCGAGTGTCGCGACGATGAAGCAGCTGCCCGGGTTTCGTCACGATGGACGGCAGTTCTACTTTCGGCCGGGGATTACCTTCTCGCACACGGGTCAGTACGCGCCGACATTCCGCCTTGGCTCCTCGAGCGTATTCGATACGGCCGGTTCGACGCTCTTCACCGACCGGATCGACCTGCGCCTGCTGCTGGCGATCCTGAATTCGACGACGGTACGGTACCTGTTTCGCGCGTTTATCAACAACTCGGTCAACGTGGCGGAGAACCCACTCAAGGAGATCCCCCTGCCGCACATGGATGTCGAGTCGACCGGACGCCTTCTCGGGCTCGTGGATGACATTGTCGCAAAGCAACGGATGGATCGCTACTATCCGTTCCGCCGGATGGAGCAGCCGGAAATCGACCGAATCGTATACAACCTGTACGGGTTGACCTGCGCCGATCGAACAGAGATCGAACGCTGGCACACCCGCTGCTACCCGCGCCTGTACGGCGCAACGTAGCGGGCGCCTTGCCCCTTCCTATATCAAGGGCTAATCGCGAATGCGGTGGCAGTCGATCGACATTTCGCGCGACTCCCCCTCGGAGTGGCCGAGGTTGATGATGATCCGCAGGGAATCATCGGAAAGCAGGGTGTACGTGACGCCTTCGAACCGGGCCTCGTTGTCGCTCACACCGATGAATGGGAAGACAGTGGATTCACCCTTCTCCTCCCATCCGGTAAAGTCGGGGTTGAAGTGTTTGATTTTCATGACCGGGCCGGCTGAGTCGATGGTGATCGACATGAACTCATAGAACGAAGGGTTCCCGTCGACCGAGACCTTGCACGTGCCGATCATGGAGCCATCCCAGGGGCGATCCCAAGCCTCCTCCAGCGTACCGCCGAAAGCGGCTGCCTGCCATCGACCCGCCATGAAAGCGAAGGCGTCGAGCGACACGGCGGCGCGGACCGGGTCCGTAGATTGGGCGGAAGAAGCGACAAACGGCGTGAAGGAAACAGCGGCAAGGGCAAGACCCACCGCAGTTGCGCGCAGACGCAAAATGGTCATACCGACTCCGAAGTGCAGGTTGTTTAGTGGATATTTCGCGAAGAATCGGGACAGGCGCAATCTCTTTTTGACAATTGAATGAAGACGACAATAAAAGACATGCCAATCTATTAAAAAGGCGATATACTGTATTGGAATAGGTTAGCCATTGCTCCTGTCGTTTGAGCCGGCGCGGTTCACATGAAAGGAGGTATCGTGCGATTACCGGTGTACGTCCTCAGTGCGGTTGTCACGGTGTTTCTGTTGGCCCCGCTGGTTGTGTTGGCGAAGGGAACTCTATCTCCGTCGGATACGGCAATGACGGCTCCATGCCCCGATTCATCGAAAGAGTATCGTCACTCGTGGAGTGAGCCGCTGGTGTACGCGGCCTACGCCGAATCGGAGGAACAGCTGGTGCATGCCTCGTATCTTGCGGAGAGCATCCGGGCTTTCGGCGGGCGGAATGCGCACGCCCCGATCCGCGTGTATGTGCCGGAGGACCTTGTACCATCAGTCGATTCCATGATCACGATCCTCGAAAGCTGGGGCGTGTGCGTGGTGGCGACGGCGATGCCGCTGGAGTACCGCGGCTGGCCGTTTGGCGGAAAGGTGTACGCCGCGGCGCAGGCGGAGCGGGAGACGGCAGGCAAAGCGATGATCCTCGTGTGGCTGGATGAGGATACGATCGTCCTGCAGGAGCCGGGGGCATTCCTGCTGGGGGCTCGGACCGATTTCGCGTACCGTCCGGTCATGCACAACCGGTCGGGGTCCCTCTTTGGCCAACCGCCGGATCCGTTTTGGGCGCGCGTGTATGAGTTGCTGGGGGTGGATGAGAACATGTTTTTCGCCATGGAAACGCCGGCGGATCATCAGCAGATCCGTCCCTACTTCAACGCCGGTCTGCTGGTCGTTCGGCCGGAGCGCGGAATTCTGCGCGGGTGGGCGGAAGCCTTTGAAACGCTCTCCGGTGATCCGATGCTGGTCGCGCTGTGCGGCCAGGACGAAGTGAAGCGGATTTTCCTGCATCAGGCGGCTCTGGTCGGGCCGGTGCTCCGCGGGGTCCAGCGGGAGCGCATGGTCGAGTTGCCGGGGGCATACAACTACCCGCTCTTCTTCAAGCAGATGTACGGTGCGGCCGAAGAATTCGATTCAATCGGCGAAGTCGTATCATTGCGCTACGACAAGTACTTTCAGCATCCGGAGCCGGACTGGAGCAGGCGGTTGCGGGGAGAGCCGGAAAAGATTACCTGGCTGGCCAAGCGGCTGGGAAAGCGGTAGCCGGGAACCTGATCGCCTGACTTCAGCACTATATGAGCTCAGCCGCCCTGCCGATTGGCAGGGCGGTTTTCTCTTGGGGGAATTCCACGGAATGCCGATTGAGTGGTGCGACGGAACCTAGCAGTCACTGCAACCGTGTGTGCCAGCGAAGTTCGCCGTTGCCGTTCGATATCACCTGTCGGGGATGATGCCATGACGCAACGGCTTGGCCTTCGGGAGGTTACCTCGGAGCCGGTGCGAAGCCGTCCGTCGGCCTTCGCTGGATTCGCAATCAAAGAAGGCAAGAGACATCGGCGCCTTTTATCGCTTGATCGAATGTGTCGATTGTATTAAGATTCCGTTCGGCAATGGTAAGGATACAACGTAATCGCCTGAGACTGCTACAGTGCATTACGCCAACAGGGAGCAGCCATGTTTAAGAGATTACTTCCACAAGAGACCAGTTTCTTCGAGTTCTTCGAACAAACCACCAAGCTTGCGATTGACGCCTGTATCGAGATTGATGCCATTGCGGTCAATCCTGAGGAGATGACCGTACGGGCGTGCCGGATCGAGCAGATTGAACACGATGCCGATGAAGTTACGCACAGGTGCATCGATGCCCTGCACGCCACTTTCATCACGCCGATTGACCGCGCGCACATTCACCAACTGATCAAGCGCATCGACGATATTATCGACACGGTCGACTCGACGTCCGGGCGTATCAAGCTGTACCAGTTGAAAGATTTCTATCCCGAGGTACGCCAGCTGACACAGGTGCTGCTGGCTCAGGTACGCCAGATTGATGCGGCAGTGCGATACCTGCCGCACTTGAGCAAGAAGGGGGAGGAGATCAACGCGTGCTGCCTGGCGGTCTACCAGCATGAGCGTGAGGCGGACGAGGTCCTGCGGGTGGCGCTGGCCGACCTCTTCTCCAACACGAAAGATCCCATCCACATCATTAAGTGGAAAGAGGTATTCGAGCGGCTTGAGCGGGCCACCGACCGTTGTCAGGAAGTGGCGAATATCATTTCCGGCATTGTCATTGAGGCGTCCTGATTATGGAACCGCTCCACTGGGTGATTTTCGGCGCGGTCGGGGTGGCGCTGATTTTCGACGTTATCAACGGCTTCCATGACGCGGCCAATTCGATTGCGACTGTCGTCTCGACGCGGGTACTCAGCCCGCGTCTGGCGGTGCTGTGGGCAGCCTTCTTTAATTTCGTCGCGATGTTCGTGTTTGCGCCGCGCGTGGCCGACACCATTGCCAAGATCGTGCGTATCGACGGCAAGGACACTGTCTATGTGTATGTCGTGCTGGCCGGATTGATTGGCGCGATTGTGTGGGATCTGATCACGTGGTGGCTGGGCCTGCCAACCTCGTCCTCGCATGCGCTGATTGGCGGCGTGGCCGGCGCAGGTCTGGCGTACCAGGGGCTGGATGTCATTCGCTGGGACAATATCTGGAAAACGGTGAAGTTCATTCCGCTGGCGCCGCTGATCGGCATGGTGCTCGGATTTGCCCTCATGGTCGGAGTGATCTGGATGTTCCGCCGCTGGCGGCCAAACGCCGTCGACAAGTTTTTCCGCAAGGGCCAGCTCGTGTCGGCTGCTCTCTACTCCCTCGGACACGGCGGTAACGACGCCCAGAAGACGATGGGAATCATCATGGCCCTCCTGATGGCAGGCGGCCTGATGGACACAAGCACGCAGCTCTCCCTGACGGACTGGCACACGATGTGGATCATTCTCTCATGCCATCTCGCAATGGCGATTGGAACGGCGTTCGGGGGCTGGCGCATCGTAAAGACGATGGGTATGAAGATTACCAAGCTCAAACCGGTGGGCGGCTTCTGCGCCGAGACGGCCGGGGCGATGACCCTGTTCGGGGCAACGCACTTCGGAATTCCCGTCTCGACAACCCATACGATCACCGGCGGGATTGTGGGTGTGGGCAGCACGACCAAAATGACCGGTATCAAGTGGGGTGTGGTGAGCCGGGTCGTTTGGGCCTGGGTGCTGACGTTGCCGGCGTCGGCGTTGATCGCGGCCGGCAGTTTCTATCTGATGAAAGCGTTGCTGGAAGGTTTCTAACCGGCGAGCATCCGTCGATTCGCCAGGTGATTGACTTCTGCCCCGCCTCAGCGCGGGGTTTCTTTTGCCTGCGCGCCTTGCCAAACGGCTGCGGGCATCCATATATTGGGCTGTGAGTCAACCCGGCATGAAAACACCCGAGACCACTTCCGTCCGTCTGCCCCGCCGACGGCATCCGCTCCATGTGAAGATCCTGTACGGCCTGCTGGCCGGGGTTGTGTTCGGGCTGGGGGTGAATCTCCTCATCGGAGGCGCGGACCCCACGGTCGGTTGGGTGATTCACCATCTGACCGAACCGGTCGGGCAGTTGTTCCTGCGTTTGCTGCTCATGGTCGTCGCGCCGCTCGTGTTCTCGTCGCTGATTGTGGGCGTAGCCGGGATCGGCGATCTGCGCACCCTCGGCCGGGTCGGGCTCAAATCATTCGTGTACACATTCATCATCTCGGCGGTTTCGGTCGTGATCGGGCTGACCCTGACGAACACCATTCGACCGGGAGAGCGTATCAATCCGGCGACGGCGACCGCGCTGGAAGAACGCTACGGTTCGGAGGCATCGAAGAAGATCGAAGCGGTGAAGAAGGGGGCGGATGACTCCCCGCTGATGCAGGCGGTCAAGACGATCGTGCCGGTGAACCCGGTGGCGGCGGTGTCGAGCGAAACGCCCAATATGCTCCACCTGATGTTCTTTGCGCTCGTGTTGGGCATCGCGGCGACGCTAGTGCCGTCCAGTGTGGGGGCGCCGTTTGTCGGGTTGATGGAGTCGCTCTTTGCCCTCTCGGCCAAGCTGATAGATCTCATTATGAAAGTGGCGCCGGTGGCGGTCGCCTGCCTGGTGTTCAATAATTTGGCCGAGTTCGGGGTGGACCTGCTCGGAGCGCTGGGCTGGTTTATTCTCACCGTCCTGCTCGGGCTGTCGTTGCACATGTTCGGCGTCTACTCGCTGTCGGTTTACTTCCTGTCGCGGATCAATCCGCTGGAGTTCTTCCGCCGGATTAAAACGGTCATGCTGACGGCGTTTTCCACATCCTCGTCGAATGCGACGCTGCCGACCGCGCTGACGGAAACAGAGCGCAACCTCGGCGTACCGAAAGAGATCAACAACTTCGTACTGACTATCGGAGCGACGGCCAACCAGAACGGAACGGCCCTCTATGAGGGTGTAACGGTGCTTTTTCTGGCGCAGCTCTCCGGGTTTGACCTGAGCCTGGGGCAGCAGATAGTCATTGCCTACATGGCGATTCTCGGCGGGATCGGGACAGCCGGGGTGCCGTCGGGGTCGATTCCGTTCATCGTGGTCGTGCTCTCGACCATCGGGGTGAACCCGGCGTTGATCGCGGTAATTCTCGGCGTGGACCGGGTACTGGACATGTGCCGGACAACGCTCAACGTGACGGGGGACATCACCGCGGCGACATACGTGGCGCGCTCTGAAGGGCACCGACTCCTTGGACAGAAGCTACCGGTGCTTCCGGATCTCGCAGAAAAGACTTGAGCCGTCGATCTCGCACAGAACAGGCTGTATCCCCATTTCGACGCAGAGAGATTTCAGTTGCCCGGCGGTAAGACGCCCGGCGCGGAAACCATCAGTGCAGACGATCACGCCGTCGCCGGTGGACTCGTAGTCGATCGGGCCGAGCAGACCTTCGGCGGCTTGCCGTTCGAACCAGGCCAGACGGTGTTCCCAGAACGCGTCGGTGTAGGTTGAAAAGAGCGCCCGTCCGCCGGGGCGCAGTACGCGCAGCGATTCGGCCACCAGGGCCCGCAAGTCGACCCGGAAGGCGCAGGCGCCGTTCTGTACGCAGACAACGCGGTCAAAGGTGTGGTCCGGAAAGGCCAGGTGCAGAGCATCCATGCAGTAGAATTCGCATCGGCTGTCGAAGCCGGCAAGTTCGCGGGCCAGGAATAGGCTCTCCTCGGCAACATCAATCCCCACCACACGCCGGGACACCTCCGCAAGTCGCAACGTCACGCGCCCACATCCGCAGCCGAGTTCAAGCACAGTGTGGTCGTGCCTAATCAGGGTCAGTACGTGCTGTATCTCGCTCTCAAGGTACTGACGCACTCGGGGAGGGGCGACCTCGTAGACTCGTTGCAGGCGTTTGCCGGCCAGGCGTTGGGCATAGTAATCGGTCATAACAGAAACATCGCCCGCTCACACTGCCGCCGTCAAGCGAAGATGCGGGGGGATAGTGCATAAAGCAAAGGCCCCGGAGTCCTCCGGGGCCTTTCTTGTGTTATTCGACGGTTGGAGCCGCTTGAGGTTCAACCAGAGGCGCTTTGACCTCGACCGGCTGCCATGACCGCCGTGAAGTCAGCAGTAGGAAGGCGATGAAGTACACGACGGCGGCGAGGGTCAGGGCAACGGTGAATCCCCAGGTAAAGGCAGCGATCAGCACGAGAATCGAGCCGAGCACGGAGGCGGCGCCGTTTACGGCGAAGCCCCAGTCGATCAATTCGCCCGCGCGCAGCGCGCCTTTAGGGAACGGCATGCCCATGAAGAAGCCGAGCGGTGCAATCAAGAACGCGGTCAGGAGCATGCGTGGGAAAAGCGGCAGGCCGCCCGCGGCGTAGATCAGGTGACGAAAGACAAAGGCATCCAAGAGGAGCCAGCCGACGATGAAGAGGAACGCGGTGCGGTCCCCGATCCGGTCGGAAAAGCGGCTGCCGATGCCTGAGGCCACCAGCAGCGTCAGGAGGATCGTGACGATGCTGTAGAGCGACGGGCCGATGAGCAGGGCGTATTTTTGCATCAGGACAATTTCGACTGCCATGAAGGCGACGCCGATGCAGAAGAAGTACAGCCACGGCACCGCACGCAGTTTGGGGCCTTTCGTGGCGTAGGGAAGCAAGTTCAGCGGCACGATTAGCACGATCACCACCGCAAGGATAATCACAATCGTCAAGAGCGAGAGCGGGAAGCCGGAAAACTCGGCATAGGGAGTGATCTGGTTCATGCGCTCGGCGGTGATGTTGCGCCAGAGGCCCATTTGCGCGACAAACGGCCGGTCATCGGTGACAGGTGAGATATCGACCGGCGCGGTGTCGGCTTCGGCCTGCCAGCCGTTGGTAATGATTCGGGCGATCAGGGTGCTTGCGACCGAGTCGTTGACCGGCGGATGGATCAGGTGAATCAGGCCGAACTTCTCGGGCGTGAGCGAACCGAGAGCATAGTAGCGCAGGCTGTCGGTGAGCGGCTGCTTGGACAACAGGATGATCTTGCGGCGCATTTGTGGCAGATTGTAAACGGCGAAGTGGTCGGTTGGGTTGGCAACCCCGAGTTCGGTGAGCGCGTCGGTGACTTCCGAGACCAGCCGCGGGGTGTACACCTGGTGCTCCATCATCAGAAAGCCGCTGTCGGAAAGCGCGCGCCAGTAATCCTTGTAAGCTTCGGTGGTGAAGAGGTAGTTTTCGGCGAGGGCGAACGCCCCCGAGGCCAGCGCCGCCCATGTATTGGAGCTCAGCGAGTAGATGACGTCGAATTTGTTCTCGAAGCGCCGGACATAGGCACGGGCGTCCTCGGTCACCACGTGCACCCGCGGATCGCGGTAGAGGTAGCCGGAAAACTCGGGCGTGAGCATGGTCGCGGGGGTCGAGTCCGCGGCGAGTTGCGTCCCGGTTCCAGCGCTGTCGTTGACGGTGGCGCTGTCGCCCGCAGTAGTGCTGTCGTCCGTAGCCACGCTGTCAGAAACGGCGGCGGCCTGAGTGGCGGGCGTATCGACAACCGGGAGGGGAATATATCCATCGGGGTCGTCTTCGAGCATCATGAAATTGATGTGCGGATTGATCTCGACGGCGTGAACCTCTGTGGCGCCTTCGGCCAGCGCCTGCAGGACGTCGGATCCCCCGCCCGCACCGAGAGAGAGAAAGACGCACGAGTCGAACTGGCGGATGAGATAGGAGACGTTGATTCCCCATTCGGTCTCCCCCGGCTTGAAGTCCTCCCACTGGCCGTCGAAGCGGTACACCGGGGAGTTGGCGACGTTGTCGATATTGAGTCCGCGGTAGTCAGGGCCAAAGCCGTAGACCTTCAGCTTGGACATAGCGTCCCAATGCGTGTAAATGACCGGGGCCGGTTCCTCGCGCTCTTTCTGGAGGAGGCTGTCGGCCTGCGGGTACAGCACAAAGGCTCCTGCGGCGATAAGGAGCGGGACGACCCGGGTAACGCCGGGCGAAACCAACAGGGAAGCCAGGAGAATCGGCAGGGAGATGAGCACGGTGGCAGCCGGGGTACCGAACCAGTTCATCGCGACTATTGCCAGGAGCACGCCCGCGCCCGCGCCAAGCAGGTCAGCCATATAGAGGCGAGGCATGTTGGCGTGGTTGTGGCGGAAGATTATAGCGAGGCCGATACCGCCGAAGAAGAAAGCGGACATGAGGAGGGCCACGGTGAGGATCAACTTGCCTTTCATCGCCCAGCTCGAAAAGAGCACGGAAAAGTCGAGCCCGAGCCGGAAGACAAGCACCGGTCCGGCCAGGGCGCAGAGAGCGGACAGGGCCAGGTAGAGACCGAGGAGGCGCGGGTTGTTCAGACGGGCAAAGAGCCGGAGAGCCAGCGCGCCGAGGCCCAGGCCAAGAATCGCCAGCGAGAGGACGAGAAAAGCGAAAGTGTAGTAGAATTCGGCGGAGAAAATCCTGGTCCAGGTGAGTTCGAGCGGGATCAACGTGAGGGAAATGAGGGCAAGCACGGTGTAGTTACGTATCTGCATACGGGCCACCTCGGGTGACAGTGTCAATCGTTGTTTTCGCCTTTACATACGTGGATATAGAACGAAATGTTCTCGCCGATTCAGGCTTGAAACGAGTGCAATCTCCGCGCCGAAAACACAGAGTCCCGGCGAATGGCCGGGACTCGTGAAGATCTGTCGTAAACCGCGGGGTGCGGTCGGACTCAGCTCTTTTTGCGGCGCCGTCCCCAGGAACCGCCGGACTTGGCGGGAGCCTGAGACTGAGCGGGCTGACGGGCCGGGCGCTGGGCCGGTTTGGCCGCAG